>DATIET010000058.1:0-6229 GCA_035455615.1 Thermodesulfobacteriota bacterium | reverse complement strand
ATAATTGTCGAATACACGAAGGACGGGCTCAATATCTACGACAGCGTGGGGATAATGACGAATTCCCCGGCGTACCCGTGGCACGTCACTAATTTGAACAACTACGTCGGCCTTTCGAACGTTAACTCCGAGCCCATAGTCGTGGACGGGGTGAGCTTCGCGGCCACGGGACAGGGCAGCGGGTTAAACGGCATACCCGGCAACCCCACTCCGCCCGCGAGGTTTATAAGGGCGGCTGCGATGGCGTACCTGGCGGCCAAAACCGATAACGCGCAGGAAGCCGTGAACCTGGCGGTGCATATCATGAACACGGTTGACATACCTCTCGGCACAGTGCGCGACTTCAGCGATAAGGAATCCTTCGGCGACTACACGCAGTGGATCGTGGTGAAGGACCTCACGAACAGGGTGCTCTACTTCCGCACGTACGACAACACGGCGCTCAGGTCTGTCGATATGAAGAAATTCGATATGTCCCCGGGCGCTGAGAGGTTTGCGATGCCCGTAGACGGGGGCGAAGGAGCAGTGACCGACGTCACGGCCGGGCTCACGGCGTCGAATTAAATTATTCTTGTGTTTCGATCGGTTCCCCTCCCCCTTTCCAAGGGGGAGTGAAGGGTGGGGGGTGTGATTTTTTATTTCCCTCCTTTAGCAAAGGAGGGCAAGGGAGGATTTTCTTTTAGTATTCAGATATAGTCAATTCATGCTCAATTACAACAAAAATCTGAAACCTCTTGCACAGGAACTCAGAAAAAACATGACAGATGCAGAAAAACTCCTCTGGTCAAGAGTTAGAATGAAGCAAATTGCTGGGTTCCAATTTTATAGACAAGCAATAATTGGAAACTATATCGTAGACCTATATTGCCCGAGGGCTAAGTTAGTCGTAGAAATCGATGGTGGACAACATTATTACGGGGAAGGACAGGAAAGTGACAAGGCTCGGGACAACGAATTATCCGTTCTAGGCTTAAAAGTCTTAAGGTTCTCAAACCTCGACGTACTGCAAAATATAGATGCAGTCCTTGAACAAATCTATTTGAATTCTAAATCCCCCTGAATTTGGTTTTAATAACAGAGTCTCTCCGACTAAGTTACTCATAAGTTATCATTCGACTCCGACCAATTCCTCGCTTGCTCAGAATTGTTCCCCTTTTTCAAAGGGGGAAAACTGCAAACGCAAAATTCAATTCCCCTCAATTTTTCACTCCGACCTACTTCTCCGACTCCTCTCCTTGAGGCTCCACTTCTTCCTCCGCCCCCGGAGCGCACTCCCCGTCGTGGTCCTTCGGCACGCCCGCCCCCATCCTCGCGCAGTCGTTCCCGTAAGTCTTCCCATCACACCCGCATACGGGCACGTAGTCCTGGGTGCACATCTCCAGCTTCTCCATGCATACCCCTATTTCGTTAAGCCCCGTGCACCTGCCGAACTCTACCTCGCAGAAATGACCGTCCGGGCACTTGACGTTGTCGAGGCCGCCGCACGCCGGCGCCGCTTCCCCTTCCGGGCTTTTCGCTTCTTCACACTTGCCGTCGCGGTCTTTCCGCACGCCCGCCGATCTCCTTTCGCAGTCGTTCCCGTAGGTCTTTCCGTCGCACCCGCATACGGGCTTGTAATCCTTCGTGCACATCCCGGGCTTCTCCATGCATAGCCCCTCCATATGAGGGACGCCGCACTTGGAAGCCGGGGTCTCGCAGTACTGCCCGCCGGGGCACGCGACATCTTTCCAGCCGCCGCACACGAGAGGGGCGTCGTCTGAGGCCCGCGCCGCCCACCCGGCAAATAACGCGAGGACAGCGGCGGAAACCGCGATAACGGATAGCTTTTGAACCATGCCTATATACCTCCGTGTCGATCGAGGGGTATGAATCGAGTGCTTTTCCCCGGCACGACAGATACTATGAGAGTTTAAAGCGCGGAACCCCGGACTTCAACATTAAAATACAACGAGCAGATGTTTCACAACAATAAGTCATTTCGAGTCGCAGGCGTTTCGATCCGTCCGAGTTTTAATTCCCTCCTTTCGTAAAGAACGGTTCTGAGCTAGTGCAAGAACCGGACGACATACCAACAAAGGCGACTGAGTAAATTAACTTCCGGCTCATCGTTGCCTACATCAAAATAGGTTAGGGTGGATTTTGCATATAAAATCTCCACCTCAGCAAGCATGTCCCTGGCGAAATCAAAAACTCTGTTACCCCCACCAGATACTCCTTACTCTGCGGAGCTCCCGCCCCCCTTCCTCCCGATAGTCCCGAGACCGATACAAGCCGCAAGCAGCGACATCGCTGCCGCTATATAAAGCACTATGTCGAACCCGCCGGTGAAAGAGTCCATCACTATGCCCTCGAGCCTAACCTTCATTTCGCCGCCGAGTGAATCCGGTATCTCCGCGCCCGCCATCTTTATCCTCTCCCCTTCCATGAGCTCCCTCACATGCTGAGGTAGGGACGCGGCGTCCATCCCGGCGTCGAGGTATCCGTTGAAAACGTGGAGTATGACTATCCCGAGCACTGCTATAGTGAGCAGCCCCGCCATCCTCGCGACGGCGTTGTTTATCCCCGAGGCGGTCCCCGAATACTCGACCTCGGCCGCGTTCATGACCGCCGTGGTTAGCGGCGCTATGCTGAGCGCGAGTCCCAACCCGACGAGCGATATGCCGGGGAATATTGTGCTGAAGAAGCTCCCGTCCCCATTTAAGAGCGCAAGCGAGAGATACCCGGCCGCGGCCACGGCCGTCCCCGCCGCGAAAGGAACCCTGGCCCCGTATTTATCCGTGAGCCCGCCCGCCCAGCGCGAGAGGACGAATATGATCAGAATGATAGGCAGGAGCGACGCCCCGGCCTCGGTCGCCGTGTAACCGTACACCTGAATGAGCGCGAACGGCAGGAAGAAGAACACCCCGCCGAGAGCGCCGTACATGAAGAGCGTCGCGACGTTTGCCCCCGTGAAGGTTACGGAGCGGAAGAGGGAGGGCGGCATCATGGGCGACTCCTCCCTCGCTTCGACAACGACGAAGCATACGAGGGCCAGCGCGCCGAGAACGAGTGGCGCGATAACGAGCGCGCTCCCGAAGCCGTAGTCAGAGCTCTCGATGAGGCCGAACAGTATGCCGCCCAGGCCGAGCGTCGCGAGCAGTCCTCCCGCCCAGTCCACCCTGCCGTTCGACGCGACTCGCCTGCTCTCGGGCACGCGGAGGAAGAGCATGGTCAGTACGGCAGCCGCAATCGGGACGTTGATGAAGAATATCCATCTCCACGAAACGTTCTCGATGAGCCATCCGCCCAGCACCGGGCCGAGCGCGGTCGTTATCGCGGAGAACGCGGACCACGTCCCTATCGCCCTCCCCCTCTCGCCAGGGCTGAAGAAGACCGTTATTATCGAGAGGCTACCCGGTATGAGGAGCGCCCCTCCGACGCCCTGGAGGGCGCGGAAGGCGATGAGCTGGTTTATGGACTGGGAGAGCCCGCAGAGGACGGACGAGAGTGCGAAGAGCCCCACGCCTATCGCGTATACGCGCCTCCTCCCGAACCTGTCCCCGAGCGCGCCGCCCACGAGGATCAAGGCCGCAAGGAAGAGCGTGTACGCCTCTATCACCCACTGCGCGTCCGTGATGGTCGCGCCCAGCTTTTCCTGGAGCGCGGGGAGAGCGACGTTCACGGCGGTGCCGTCTATGGACGCAATGCTCGACCCGAGGATCGTCGCGGCGAGCACCCAGCGCCCGGCGGTAAGTTTAGCGGAAGCCGGCTCCCCGCCGGCGTCCGCCGCAGGAGCGATCACGGGTGGTTTTCCGATTATCGCCATGAAGCGGTTAAGTAAACACAATCACCCGGAAAATGTAAAACACACATTGTGTGTCATATACGATTTCCATATCTCTCATCTTTTCTTTTTAAATCCTCCCTAACCCTCCTTTTTCTAAGGAGGGAATTAAAGACCTTTTCCCCCTTTGGAAAAGGGGGATTTAGGAGGATTTAGATTTTTGACATTGTGTGCCCGCCGTCACCGCCAGATCTGTATACCCCCTTTGGCAGCGGGAGCGGGGAGGATTTTTATGATGTCATAGCCGGTGCACACGCGCACAATGTGCGCTTATATCCGATTCTCCCCATCCACTCTGCTCTAACCAATAACATAACCCGCCCCGTACACCCTGATTGCCCGGCGAAGTCTCGACGAAGTCCGGAAGCCGGAAGCTTGTCGAAGGTTGCCATTTCGCACAGCTTATAATGTGATTAATAGTTATTTGTCCGGTTTTAATAACCGGGGTCTTGTGGTATAACGTTTGAAGTATCCGGATGACAGGACATTTTGCGCTTGTACGGAGGCAAGCATGAGCAGGCGAATGGTAGTAGGGAAATTGAGCGATTTCGAAAGCGACACCATGAGAACCGTCGAGCTCGGGGATTCGAAGGACAAGATACTGATCTGCCGGTTCGGCGGGGAATTTTCCGCCCTGAGTCCATACTGCACCCATTACGGGGCTCCGCTTGAAGAAGGGGCGCTGAACGAGGGCAGGATCGTCTGCCCATTGCATCATTCATGCTTCAGCGCGAAGAACGGAGATTTACTCGAGCCGCCGGCATTCGATTCTCTGGTCGCTTACGAGCTGAAGGCGGAAGGGGAGAACCTCGTCGTCACGGTCCCCGATAAAATTGAAAAAAGGCGGTTGCCCGGACTTACGAAGCCGGACTACAAATCCGACAAGAGGAGGTTCGCTATAATCGGCGGGGGAGCGGCCGGCTATTCGGCTGCCCAGACGCTCCGCGAAAACGGTTTCAAGGGCAGAATTTATATGATAACCAAAGAGAACGAGCTCCCTTATGACCGCCCGAATTTAAGTAAAGAGTACCTGCAGGGCAAGGCCGAGGCGGATTGGATGCCTCTCAGGAGTCAGAAATTTTACGACGAGCACGGTATCGATATCGCCCTGGGGAGAGAGGTTTTGAAGCTGGACGTAAAGAAAAAAGAGGTCACGCTCGACGAGGGACAAGACCTCGTGTTCGACAAGATTCTCATCGCATCGGGCGGGAAACCCCTCAACCTCAACATCCCCGGAGCGGATCTCGGCAATATCTTCACGCTCAGAAGCTTCGGAAACGCCGATGAAATTATAGCCGCGGCGAAAAAAAGGTCCAAAGCCTCGGTTATAGGATCGAGCTTCATCGGTATGGAAACCGCTTACAGCCTGTCCGTGCTCGGTATAGACGTTACCGTAATAGGCAAGGACTCCGTCCCATTCGAAAGGACATTGGGGAAAGAGATCGGGGAGTTATTCATGAAAGAGCACGAGAATCTCGGAATCGCGTTCCAGATGAGCGCGAACGTGTCGAGATTCGCCGGGAAAGCAAGAGTTGAAAAAATAATATTCAACGACGGGAAAGAGATTCCCGCTGACCTCGTCATAGTCGGCATAGGTGTAACCCCGGAAACCGGATTTATAGAAGGTATCGAGCTCAATCCGGACGGGAGCCTCAAGGCGGATAATCACCTCGCCGTGGCGGATGACGTTTATGCGGCAGGCGACATCGTTTCGTTTCCGAACACCATTACGGGAGAACGAACAAGAATCGAGCATTGGAGGACAGCGGAGCAGCAGGGGAAAATCGCGGCGCTCAACATGCTCGGCAAAAACGTCCCTTATTCGAGCGTACCGTTCTTCTGGACCGCACAGGCGGGACTGGAATTAAGGTACGTCGGACACGCAAATACCTGGGACTACACTATCACGTGGGGGAACGTCGCGGATAAGGATTTTATTACGTTTTACATATCGGGGGACAAGGTGGCGGCAGCGGCCGGGAACAACAGGGATGCGGAAATGGCGGCCATCGAGGAGCTGATGAGGACAGGCAGGATGCCCCTGCCGGAAATTCTGGAAAAGTATCCGATCGACCTTGCGGACTTATTGAGCAGCTCAGTTTGAATCGAAGCGCCTCTGACAGGTTCTCGCGATGAAATACCCGTTCTCGTCTATATTGACCGCACGAAGTGTTACCATGAGGCGCTAGCACTGGTCTGACTGTGATTCAATTTATTAGAATTATCCAGTTAAATTGGACATTTGAGTTAATTTTATATCCTTTATAAATCAATATTGACTTTCATTAAGCAATATTCTAGTATTTGCATATGCTGTTTAAAAATAGCATATACACTATCTGCTTTCTGGTTTGTATCTGCTTCCTTTTAATCTCAGCTACATGCAAACCGCCTACGTGCCAATCC
>DATIET010000057.1:0-2256 GCA_035455615.1 Thermodesulfobacteriota bacterium | reverse complement strand
TCTCCTTCTCCGCCCGTGGGTCGGGGAAATATTCTTCCGCGCCCGCCCTGCCGCGTCTCAGAAAAAACGGCGCGGATATGAAGAGAGCGGCCAGTAAAGCAATAGCTAATGCCAGTATGGTTTCCAATTCTTTCCCTATTTATGATTCGAGCTGAAAGCTGAAAACAGCTCCCGGGAACTATTACACCTTGGCGGTCCTGTCCCTGTCGTGAAGAGTGTACCTGACGAAAACCTCTTCCCGCTCCTTCCGTCCGCCGGGCCACATGGTTACGATAGCTCCTATGAGAAGCACCACTCCGCCCGACCATATCCAGCTCACCATCGGGTTCACCATGACCCGGATGGTCGCGGCTCCGTCACTGCCGTAGCTCATCAGTATCACGTACAGGTCGTCCTTGAAAGTCGACCTGAGCGCGACTTCCGTCTCCTGGTTTATCTCCCGGTTCCCCTCGTATTTATAGACGTTCTTTTCGGGCGAAACAGGCCCTATGGGCTTCCCGTTCTTGTATCCTTCGAGTTTCGCCACGGTCGCGTTTTTAGCGTCTGTCGTGTACTGCTCCAGGCCCTGAAACGTGAGCGTATAGCCGGCGAGCTCAAGCGACTGTCCCTTTGTGAGCGTCGCCTGCTTCTCCGTCACGAATACCGAAGAGGAGGTTATGCCTATCACTATCAATACGACGCCTATATGCACTATGTACCCGCCGTAGCGCCTCTTGTTCCGGGACACGAGGCGCACGAACGCGAGCGCGGGGTTCTCGCCCCTTCCGCTCCTGACCGAGACTCCGCGGAAGAACTCCGTGAATACGGTCGCCGTGACGAAGGCGCAAAAGGCGTACGAAAGGAGTGCGTAAACGTCCCTCACGCCGAGCGCGATGAGCGCGCCCGCGGTAGCCGCCCCGATCAGGACCGGGACCAGGAAATTCTTCATCAGATTTTCCCTGGACGCCTTCCTCCACGATATGAGCGGGCCCACGCCCATCAGGAAAATAAGGACGAGCGCTATCGGGACGTTCACACGGTTAAAATACGGAGAGCCCACGAGGATCTTGTTCCCTGTCAGGGCTTCCGACATGATCGGGAATACAGTCCCCAGGAAGACGGCGAACGCGGCTCCCAGGAAAAGGAGGTTATTGAAGATGAACGCGCTTTCCCTGGAAAGTATCGAGTCGAACCTGTTCTCCGATTCGAGGTCCCTTATCCTGTAGAGGAACATCGCGAACGAAAAGAGCAGTATGAATGCTATGAAGCCTAAAAATAGCGGGCCTATGTCCGACTGCGCGAAGGAATGGACGGACGATATTACGCCCGACCGGGTTATGAACGTGCCGAATATCGCGAGGAAGAATGTGAGTATGATGAGGGCCATGTTCCATTTTTTGAGCATTCCCTTCTTTTCCTGGATCATGACCGAGTGGACGAAGGCCGTCGCGGCGAGCCACGGCATGAACGCGGCGTTCTCGACCGGGTCCCATGCCCAGTACCCGCCCCATCCGAGCTCGAGGTAAGCCCAGCGCGCTCCCAGCAGTAGCCCTACGCCGAGGAACGTCCAGGCTAAGAGAGTCCACTTCCGGGAGTACTTTATCCATTCGTCCCCGAGCTGCCCGCTCAGTAGCGCGCCCATGCCGAATGCGAACGGCACGCTCACGCCGACGTAGCCCAGGTAGAGTGTCACGGGGTGTATGGCCATGTATGCGTTCTGGAGAATTGGGTTTAATCCCCTCCCCTCAAGAGCGGCGACCGGGAGGGTTTCGAACGGGTTCTCAACGAAGCCGATGATGTATGTAAAAAAGACCGTTATTGCGGCGAGCACCGCGACGACGTAAGGCATGAGGAGCCTCGACCTCGTGCGCGTATCGAGGACGACGAGCGCCGAGTATACCGAGAGTATGAGCGCCCAGAGGAGTAAAGAGCCCGCCTGCCCCGCCCAGAGGGACGTTATCCGGTATATCACCGGGAGGTCGGTGCTCGTATTGAGCGCGACGTATTTGAGGCTGAAATCGAGATTGACGAGCGAGTGAATTAGAGCGCCCGTCGCGATTATGAGAAGAAAGCATACGGCGAGTACTCCGTTGCGGGCGCTCTTTACGAAGTCGCTCTTCCCCGTCTTCGCGCCGTATACCGAGGCGCAGACGACGTATATCGATATGGCGAACGCAAGGAAGATGGACAGCTTTCCGGTCTCGACCATCAGTAGGCGTTAACCC
This sequence comes from Thermodesulfobacteriota bacterium, assembly GCA_035455615.1. Taxonomy (GTDB): domain Bacteria; phylum Desulfobacterota_D; class UBA1144; order Nemesobacterales; family UBA2774; genus 2-12-FULL-53-21. The sequence goes on along the minus strand of DATIET010000057.1, from coordinate 52 downwards.
CTTTGCCCTCGGACCCGGTTTGATATAACGCTTCCGTGTCCTCGTACTTGGT
>DATIET010000056.1:0-2236 GCA_035455615.1 Thermodesulfobacteriota bacterium | reverse complement strand
ATAGGCGAGAGTACGTCCTTCTCCCCGCAGAGATGCGAGAGGTAAATCTGTATGCTCGACCCGGCCGTCTTGCGAGTCTTTATGAAGATGAACTTATACTTGTGGGACAGCACCATACGGAACTGCCAGACCTCATCGGCGAATTTTAGAACCGTGCAATATTATACCGCCAAAATTCTACCATGAGTAAAAACAAGGGCAAAATGGTTTTTACCGTTAGGGGTTTGCGGCCTTATAACCCCCCTGCCCCGCCCGGGCTCAGCTGCTGTAAACCCTGCCCCTGTCCCCTAATCTCAGCGCGTTCGGTTTTCCGTTCCCGGAAGAGGCGAGCGCCGCGTCGTACGAGGAATGGAGGTTCACGAACGAGAGCACCTCGCCCGGGCCCAATTCGTTCGAGCACCAGAGCGTGTCGCCCCCCGAATAACCCGATACATCTTCGGGCTCTATGTGGAGCTTCCTCGGGGACTGGTTCCTGAACGCCTCGGCCTTTTTCCTTTCGGAGAAAACAGCCGTGAGTATCCTGTTCGAGAACCTGTCGATATGAAGGACACAGTAGAACGTCACCGTGCCGCGCCCCTTGCGGGGCTTCTGCGCAGGATCGCCTGCGCCAAGCGTGTATTTTTTTATCTCTATCATGCGGAATAGGATAGCTGAAGACTGTTAAGGATGTATGAAGTAAGGTTATTTCTTACGCTTTTCCTTTCCCGACATTACAGAATTTGCGTTAAGAAAATCGCGTGTTTAAGCGTAAAAATCTTTCAGCTTCCTAATTGAAAGATTTTAGCTTAAACACAAGATTTTTAGCAAATTATGTAGTCGGATGATTTTTGCTTCTTTTCATCAAGGAAAAGAAGAAATAATGTTATATCTTTTCATAAATCACACTACGTGTGTCGCGGCTGGAAGCCGCTCCTACAATTAAGACTTTAAGCTGCGGAGCCAGGCATCCCCCTCCCCCCGGCGGATGGTTATTTACACAAATTCCTGTAAAATATTCTTTTTTGTATACCAGACGGGTGGCAAAACCGTACATGGACATTAAAACATCGCGACTCACCCCCTTCGCCATATTCGGCTGGAAGCCCAAACCCCCGGCCTCGGCGGAGGACTGGCACAAGAAGGGGAACGCCCTCTCCGTGCACCGCGATTTCGCGGGCGCCCTCATGGCGTACGAGAAGGCCATAAAGCTCAGGCCCGATTACTATTCGGCGTGGATAGGCAAGGGGAACGTCCTCGCCTCCATGGATAAATATCCCGAGGCGTTGGCCGCGTACGACGAAGCTGTCAGGCTCAAGCCCGATCACCTGAAGGCTGTCGAAGGGAACGGCTTCGTACCTTACTACATGCGGAAGCACGCCGAATTCCTCGACTCCGCCGGTAACCGGGACAAATTCGAATTCGATTTCCACATGGCGTGGATAGGCAAGGGTGAAATCCTCACGGCGCTCGGGAGGCACTCGGAAGCGGCCATGGCATACGGAGAAGCCGTCAATGCGGAGCCCGGGTTCCACGCGGCGTGGATAGGGAAAGGGGACGCGCTCTACGCCCTGGGCATGCACGAGGGCGCAATAGAATCATACGACAGGGCGAACGCGCTCGACCCGGAATTCCATCACTCCTGGAGGAGGAAGGGGAAGGCGCTCTCCATGCTCGGCAACTACTACGCGGCGATAGAGGCATTCGACCGCGCGATAAGCTTAAAACCCGACTACGAAAACGACTGGTACAGCAGGGGCCTCGCATTTGCGGAGCTCGGTAAGCACTCGGACGCCATAGAGGCGTACGACAGGGCGCTCAGGCTGAACCCCGCTTACCCGGACGCCCTCTACGAGAAAGGGCGCTCCCTCTCGGCACTGGGCAGACCCGCGGACGCCGTAGCCCTCTACGACGAGGCGGCGAAGGTAAAGCCAACCCGCACGGACGCACTGATAGAGAAAGGCAGGACGCTCGCCTCGCTCGGCAGGTACGACGAGGCGTTCGAATCCTTCGACAATGCGATCGAGATAAACCCCTTCTCACACACCGCCTGGATAAGCAAGGGAGATACTCTCGCCGGTCTCGGGAAATTCAACGACGCCGCAAGCGCTTTCGATCTCGCGCTGAATTTGAAACCGGACGACCCCGTCCCGTTCCTGAAAAAAGGGGACGCGTTTTCCGGTATGAAGAGATACGAAGACGCATTGAAATCATACGAAGGGGCGCTCGCGCTCGAGCCGGGCGACCCGGTTGCGCTTAC
>DATIET010000055.1:0-2124 GCA_035455615.1 Thermodesulfobacteriota bacterium | reverse complement strand
AGCCCCGGCCGAGGTAATCGATACCACAACATTTGTCTTCGGCGATAACTGCACGGACACCGACTGCTTCACTCTCGAATGTGAGGATATATTTAACGGACCGGTGATCGACGCCGATGCGGCGACCATTATCATAGACAGCGTAAGCGGCACCCCAGTCGGCGAGGACGTCGAAGGCAGTGTGTTTCAGGGAACTCCCGACGGCATAATTATAATCGACGGTGAAGAATTCGCCCTCGACTGCAACGGGTTCATAACCCCGTAAATAACAGGCGAGCGTTCCCCCCGGCAAAATCTTTCCCTTCCCACGCTCGTATAAAGAGCCAGATGACTGTTTTTAAATCGGCGCAGGGTTATTGATTTTCCCGTCAGAAATAATATAAAATCATCTGCGTGATTAACGTCCGTGACTCGAGAAAGGGGATAATGAGCATGTCGGTAAATACCGTAGTGAGAATTCTATTCGCGGCGTTCGCCGTCACGTTCTACCTGGCGGCAGCCGACACGTATTCAGCCCGCTCACAGCAGGAGCACGCGGGTGATTACGGAGGGCAGCCCGGCCATGGAGAAACGGTATCCGCGACTCCCGCTCCTGACATCGACCCGCTCACTCCGGAGACGCTCGACGACCTGATACGGAGGTACGAAAAGAACGTGGCGCAGGAAGACATTCTCAGGGTCGAGAAGATAATAAACGAAAACGTGCCGAAGATGAAAAAAGTATATGACGAATACGCGGCCAAAGTGGGGCTCGAGTACCCGATGCCCGCGGTCAGGCTCTATGGCTACCGCGGCATCAACCCGCCCACCGGCTGCGGCGAGCTTGTCCTGGAGAACGCCCTCTACTGCCTCCCTGATAACGCAATCTATTACGATGTGATTTTTATCGCTTCCCTCCTCAGGACAGTCGGCGGAAATACCGGGACAGACGGCACGTACGCCCCGTTAACTGCCATAGGGCATGAGATCGGCCATGCCGCTGACTACATGCTAAAGTGGGGGCCGATGCCTTCTGTATTCGACGACGGGTCGATGGTGATCACGGACGTGTCGGTGCTGAGGCTCATAAGGGGTACGGAGAAAAGGGCCGATTGTTTCGCCGGCGCGGCTGTGGCCGCTATCGTGAAAGGCGATACAGCCGGAGACAATACTTTCGATAAGGAGAAAGCTGAGAGCGACGCTCTTATCGAAGGGGGGCTTACACTGCTCGCAGTGCAAGGCGAAAGGCCGAACGAATATTACCTCTCGGGCAAAAAGAGGATGGAGCTATTCAAAAAAGGTTACGATAACGGGGCGGATGTCTGCCATAACCTCGGCAAGAGCATGGTGGAGGACGTGTTAGACAGGGCGGAATGATCCTTAGCCGTATCTCCATGGGCTCTGACGCCCGGCCCCTTTACGCTTTCTAGCCGGTGTTTACAAGCCCCTCACCGGCTGTATTATTTCCTCAGGAGGAACGGTGATGCGAAAGAACATCTCACTATTCAATACGGCAATTTTAGTTTGCCTGCTTGCGTTATCCGCTGCCTGCGCCCAGCCCGCGGCAGAGACGGGCAAGGTGTACGACCCGGGCGAGGTGTCCGCCACATGCGCCGAGAACCTCGGCCTCGACGGCGCGGTGATAATGTCGCTCGCGGCCGCTTTCAGGGATACGAACGGGAAGATAACCGACTCGTTCAAGGAAAAGGCGAGCAAGGACATCGCGGAGTCGGAAGGCGTACCGCGTTCGGACAGCGACGCAGTATTCCAGCAGTACATCTCGTGCCTCGAAAGCTCCGTAGCGCAATAATAAAGCGGGCAGCGGCTTCCCGACCTTTACAACCCCGGAGATTTCTGTAGAATTGGACTATGAAAATTAAAGACCTGAAAAAACCCGCCTTATATTTTATGCTCGTCCTCACCTGCTTCTCCGGACCGACAGGCTGCTTCTGGAAAGGGGACGAGGTCAAATTCGCGAAGGTATCCGACCCGGCGAACGTATCCGCCGGCTGCGCTCAGAGCCAGGGGTTCGACCCGGAGCTCACGAACCTGCTGACGGAAGCGCTCAAGGATTATGACGGCGTGATAAACGACGAATTCAAGCTTAAGGCATCGGCGCTGGTCACCGAGTCCGACAGCGTGCCC
>DATIET010000054.1:0-4322 GCA_035455615.1 Thermodesulfobacteriota bacterium | reverse complement strand
AAATGTGATGGAACAAATTTCCACCTCTCTACCATACCGATGCTCGGGAACGTGTTATAGAGGTTGGTTCGCCTAAGGGCGCGGGGAAAGCTGCAAGTATTGGCCTCGAAACACCGCGTTCAGCGCTGATTCAGGCCTGGGAGGGTTTTAGATGATGTTAGGACCATATCCCGGACGCACATTAAAATCTAAAGACAATCTATGTCATAGATCCGAGAAATTTTACCTGACTCAATATCAATTATGTGGGAATCGCGCAGCAGATAATGTCATAAGGACCATCCTGCTGAGTGTTTTCTTCGAGCGTTCCGATCTTTTTAAGCTCGATTTTAAATTCAGCCCTCTCATCCAACGCACCCGCCTCTTTTTCCGGATTCTTCCCGGGTCCTTTATTCATTCTAATGTCACCCCCGTTTATCGTAATAATCTACTATTATCATGACAACTTATTGTATTCACATGGAATTATTCGTAATTATATCAAAACGACGTATAAAAGTCAACCTGCAGCAATTTATATAGCGTGATAAACGAAACCTCGTCTCTGTAACACAATTAATACTGATTCGGGCGCCGCCCTTCACTCGACGACTTCTACCAGCTTCTCTTTGATCAGGTTGTCGATCAGATCCATAACATTTTTCTCAGCGACTTCCTTCTCCACGGAAAATTCCTTCCGGACGCGCTCGACGATTTCGCCGGCCGGAATTCCCTCTTTTAATAGCCCCCAAACAAAAACACCGGGCTTATTCAACGTATAGTAGGTTTTTGTTTCCAGATGTAGCAGCACGCTTTCGTCAGCGAAATCCGTCATAGTAACGTCTGGGTGAGGCAGTACCTTCTTGTTCGTCACATTAATAGTCCTCTTTGCAGCGCGGAGTTAATTGATTCTTTAAAGCTAGCGACATCGAGTCACAACCTGAATCATCCGGCTACGTATAAAATATCTCTCAAATAAACCAGTCTACCGCAGTATACCGCACGCCTTCTTTTACGGGTTTGACCTCATGAAGGAGGTCCGACAGAAACGCGAGCAACATCCCTGTCACTCCAATCACCCTGAATCCATGGGACTTGAAACGAGGGTCTTTGACCGCTCCGTATATAATAAGCGAGCCTCCGGTATAGGAGCCGCTTTCAAGCTCGTCCGTTTCGCTGTTAAGAAATATCACCGTTGAAACCTTACGGTCTTTCACAGGGTCGGGATTCTCTGGTTTGATGCCCTTATCGTAATGACGCTGAAAAAAATCCCCCTCCTTATAATACAGGAACTTAGGGCCCTGTGTACGAGCAAGCTCCATTCCGAAATAGTCCTCGAGACCGCCCCTGACGTTCGAGAGCTTCTCGCTTATCAAAGATATTGTAGCCGGCGATATTTGCTTCTCCATTGTCCGGCGTATTTTTTCATCGAATAGATTCTTATCTTTTCTTACAAAATGAGCGGGCCTGCCGTCGGATGAAACCATTTCAGACCGCACCCTCGCGCACAGATCGTCAGGGAGAAAATTCTTAATTACAAATAACCCCATCGTCGAATAGAAATCCGATTTCTCCATTTCAGACCCGATTTTGCAGGAGTTCCTCCAAAGTAAAATGGCCTTGCGGAAAAAAGAACGTGATAGAATCCGTTTTCATTTTGATTCACTAAAAACACGAATACTAGCAAATCGGGTTTAGGATGTCAATTTCCAGTGTTACTATTCTATATTCTTATAGAGGAACCTTATAAGATCGGTGGTGGTTACAATGCCCGTCAGGTCGCCTTTCTTGTCGACGATGAGTATCGAATGGAGCGAGCTGTCCGAGAGTATCTTCGCCGCGTCTTTCAGCGTCGATTCCTCGTCGAATATGACGAGCTTGTCCGTCATTACGTCTTTTATTTTATACGTGTGGTCGAGGAGTGTGTCGAGCATCCTCGTATCGGTCGAGCCGAAGTCGAATATCAGCTTGAAGATGTCCTGAGTCGAGATGATGCCCACGGGCCTTTTACCCTTGAGTACAGGGACGTGGTGTACCGGGTTCTCCCTGAATATCTTCGCCACCGCGCTCAGGTTCTCGCTGTCGTGGACGGACAGAACGTCAGCCGTCATTATCTCCTTTATCTTGCTATTCTCGATCATATCAACCCCTCGTGTTTTATTTTTTTTTCGCTAAAGGATTATACACACTCACCCGGGCCGGTAAATAAATCCATAAAGAAATAAACTCTTATCATTAAAATTATACCGTCCGCTAAAGCGCCACATCGCAATTAAACATAGCACGATTCCGTTATATCACACAATTTGTAAATTTACCGGAATTCCTCGGCTGTTTTAATTCACTTAGCGTCTGAATTGTATTAAACTTAAAATGAAGTCGTCGACAGAAGAGGACTGGGGCAGAAGTAAATGCCTGTATCATCATTCACAAACGATTCAAATAAATTAATCGACTTCGAATAAAACAATACAAGAGGGTGTAAGAAAATGAGGGCAGAGGGCTCTTTCTACATTCCTTTCATGATTTTACCGTTATTCCTGTCATTCGCTTTCAAAACCGTCACGGCTCAAACCACGGATGTAGAAATAAAACTCATCAAGGAAAAGATAGAGCAGCTGAACCAGCGGCTCCGCGAGCTTGAGGCGGAGAAATCCAGTGAGGAACGGGAAGGAGGGGCAAGAAAGGGCGAGGCTTCGATCCCGGACCCGGTCACGTTTCTCAACTCGTCCGGCGCCGGCATAAAAAAAACGAGCGAGCCGGAAATCTCCAAAACGCTTTTCACCGGCGGCGGAGCCTTGAATTTAACGGATAGCGATGACCCGCGTAAGTTCAATGCATCCTTCTCGCCGTTATTCCACCGTCAGTTAGCAAACAACCTGCATCTCGTCCTGAAGCCCGAATTCAATATAGAAGAGGACAAATTCGGTGTCGGTCTCGGCGTCGGGGAGGTGGACTTTTTTCTTAACGACTTTATAACGCTGCGCGGAGGAAAGCTGCTCTCTCCATCCGGAGTCCTTTCAGAACAGACCTATACCTCCTGGCTGAATAACGCGAAATATCTGCCCGACCTCTACCCGCGGACTGAGAACAGACCTTCACAGGACATATTATCGGACCTGAGAAATATCGGGTTCGGGGTTAGCGGGGGTATCCCTATCAAATTCTTCAAAGGTACCAGCATCGATTACGGCATATCTCTAGTAAACGGAATAAACGGACCCGGTACTCTGAACTTCAGTTTTTCCATTTCAGAGAAGTAACTGCAAAGCCCCTCAGCCCTACCGTGGTACGAAAGGAAATACGGAGTGAGTCCGTAACTCGTGTAAAATAGCGACGCCGCATAAACCGAGCCGTCTCTCGAAGTAGCGAGGCTCATCGTGTTTAGTCCGTCGAGGAACCTGACGACCGTCTCTCTCATAATCCTCTCTTCGTATTCACTTTGGTGCGGGAAAGTACTTTCTTCCATCTTATTCCTTTTTGTTGGTGTTTCTTCTTTGTTTTCTAATGTACCCCCTCACCCTACCCTAATTTGGTTTAGGCAGCATTGAGGCTGAAGTCGATTGGCCGCATCAGCTTCGTTGTAGATCCAACCGGTTCCTGCGCACGCTCAGAACCGTTCCACGCTGGGGAGAGGGGAAAAATTTATATCCTTCAATACGCTCGGGACGAACGGGCGGCGAGTCGCCGCTGACAAATGAAAGCATAGTTAGAGCTGAGGAGGAAGGGTGGGATCGAATACGTGCGCAGGTTCTGCGCCACACATTGTGTGCCTCACAGCCTCATAACCGTTTTCCACTCGCCCGCGGTGTGCTCCCCCGTCATCTCTATCCATTCCATGTGAATAGCATCGTCGGGGCAGGACTCGACGCAGTGTCCCTCGCTGCCGCACGTATCGGCGCTTACGAGTACCGCGAAATCGTCGTTCACGATCTTAAGCGATTTCGGCGTGCATACTTCGACGCACATTCCGCAGCCGGTGCACTTTTCAAGGTCTACGTCGGGCAGCCATTTGTAACTGCCTTCTCCCATGCCTTTATAAACTTCCATTTTTTCCTCCGCACATAGTATTTATCCAATCCCGCCCCCCGCACGCGCAAATCCATTTCCCCTACGAGAGGAGCCTGATGCGTCAGCTCCGACTTATATGTTCGACGCTCCGGCTGCGCTCGTTTTAAATTATCGTCTGCGGACAATATATGCGTCAAGGACGAATGTCTCTGCCCCGCTGCGACATTTGTCTCATTCGTAATATCGCGTTTTATTGATAAAAAGGGTAGTTGTAACCGAGTGGGGAAATTTTTCAGGAAAGGAGATTTTGAAGTGCGGTTTTATCTCTGACT
>DATIET010000053.1:0-2150 GCA_035455615.1 Thermodesulfobacteriota bacterium | reverse complement strand
AAGGACGCGCGCAGAACAGGCGCATCGAGATCGATATACAGGACCAGATGCCGTAAGAGGACAAAAGAGATTCCGACGCTTCCGTGGTGTCTTGCTATATAAAATAATTTGAGGAAAACCCTCACCCGAGCCCTCCCCCTTAGATAAGGGGGAGGGAAATAAAAGAACTGGATTCCCTATCGGGGTCGGGAATGACAAAATTGCCTGAACCGGCAATCTACTGACAACCCGGCCGTCGTCTGTAATACCTATATCATTCACTGGAAAAATTAAATTAGTCGTTTATATTTTATCCGTTAATGGGGTTACCCGGCACGCCCGGCCGGGCGGCAAATACACAATTTAAGGCAGAACAGGAAATTGTCGGGAAGGAACCTCCTCGCTCTCGTTCTCTCGTTCGGGGTAATAATTCTGGGGCTTTACGCATTCCGCTTCGTGAGCGGGACTCACACGGATTACTGCCCTCTTTCGCACAAGCTGAGCGACACAGCCGACTGTATCGTCCTTCACGTCTCTCACGGCAGGGTTCTCATCCGCCACAGGGACAGCTACACGAGGGAAGCCTACTTCGAGATAATAGGGAACGGCCGCTCGGAGAGATTCGATATTCCTGATTACACCCTGAAGGCAGGCGCGCAGAAAAAGTTCCGGGTCAGGCTCATAGACAGCGAAGACAGCGCAATCACGATCAACGGCGCGCGCTACGACCTCCTGCCGCTCACGAACGCGAGCAGGTGACTTGGATAAACCCTAATCAATTATGACGTCGAAGCACTGGGGCGGGGTGGAGTTGGCGCAGAAATCGCATACGGCCTCTTCAGTCCTCACTCCCGGTATGTCTATGAAAAGGGAGAGCCTGTCTATCTGGAACGCGTCCAGGTCTCCGAGAGTGCCGGCGAGGTCCCCCTTGACGAACCTGCCGAATTCGTTCTGGAAGGTGTCGAATAGCGTGAGCGTCCCGCAGTCGGTGAATTCGGCTATCCAGAGCTCGGGGGCGTTCAGGAACGAGAAGATCGTACCCGGGTTCGGGGTGCCCTCGAGAAGGCCCTCGCTCCACGAGAGCGTGAAAACCTCGCCCGACTCCTGCCCCGTGCAATTGAAGCAGGCGAGCCCGTCCTCCTGACCTATGGCGAGAATATTCTCCGCAACGCAGGGTGAAGACTCGAGGTTCACGCCGAAGCACCGTCCGACATCCGAATCACAGGATATAAAGTATATCCCGGATATAATGACCAGCAACAGCGCATATAAGACTCTCACTCGTCTCCTGTCTCCCGTATATACAAGTATATCCGAAAATATTACCACTGAAGCGCACGGGAAAAATATCAATCTGCCGGAGTGTAAGCGGGAAAGGAGGGACGGGCGCGGCGGGGTTTAAAAAAAGGGCGCCTGACCCCGTTTAAGGAGTCCCGGCGCCCGTTACGAAAGCGTTTATCTGCCCTTGTGCTTGAATTCGAAGCTGCCTACGAGCGGCTCGTGGTCGCTGCCGACTGTGTCGTCAATATTGGGGAAGTCTGTGTTGACGTGCACGATGTCGAACTTCGCGTCTTCTAACAGCGACTTCGTTACGAACATATGGTCGAGCTCCTGCGAGTTGCCGTCGAATATGAATGAGTACACGTTATCGTCCCTGAGCGTTCTGACCAGGTTGAAGAGAATCCTGTCAGGCCCCGTACCCGGGAGAATCTCCCTCAGGTCGTTCGTGAACTCGAACGTGTTCAAGTCGCCGTGAACTATGATGTTCCTGGCGTCTTCCGTGTCGATGAGGTTGTTTACGTACTGGTTAAGCGCAAGCGTCTGCGCCTCCCTCGCGTCCTCGGCCGCCTGAAAGAAAGGCTGAGGCCCGCCGAATATCGGGCTGGAGCCCGAACGCGACGACAGATGGTTGTTGATGATGATTATCTCTCTCCCCCTGTACTCGAACCTGCCGAGGAGAGGGTTCCTCGTGTCCGTGAACGCGGCGGGGTCGCCGACGCCCGCAGCTCCGAGCTCCGCGGGAGTGAGCGACTTGACCTCCGTCAGAGTTTCGCGCTCCGGATTGTAGAGGAAGGCGTTGCGGATATTGCCGCCGGGCACGCCTCCCGAAGTGCCGTCGGCAGGGTCGACCGGGGCGGACTCGTACTCGGGCCCCCCAGCGGCTATGATAG
>DATIET010000052.1:0-6107 GCA_035455615.1 Thermodesulfobacteriota bacterium | reverse complement strand
AGGCTAGAGAAAAACTCAAAGAGGTAAAAAAATACTTCGACAAGAAGGGAATCACGATATACCCCGTATCCTCCGCTACAGGAGACGGATTAAAAGAACTCGTCCTCGCGGCCGTGAAGGAGCTGGAAAGCCTCACTCCCGACAAATCAGAATGATTCCAGTTAATTACTTGCCAATTATAATCTAATACATCAAGTCGATTTCAAGCCCGTCACATCTCTTCAGGAGGGCATTCGTCGGCGAAACAGGCCTCGAATACAGCCATCATTCCGTTATCCTCGTGCTGGCCGATGTGGCAATGGTAAACCGCCTTGCCTTCTATGATCGGGTTCGTGAAATCGATAACCACGACGACTTCGCCCGGCCCTTCAAAGTCCGGGTCCTGTCCCTGATAAGGCAGGTTCACCGTATCCTGATGTCCAACGAACGGCTGCTCCACCCCGTTAATCTCGCACACCTGGAAGTCAGTAAGGTGGATGTGGAACACGTGGAGCTCCTGTGACGTATTTTGAATCGTCCACCTCTCGAGGTCTCCTATCCGAACGACCGTATCGACTCGCTCGGGGTCGAATTCCTGACCGTTAATGAAAAATGTATCCCCGTCCTCCGTTTCTGAGAATATGAAATTCCTGCTCCTCTGTACCGGCTGATCGCAGAGATTCTCCACGACCGGGAATTCGGCTTGCGAAATAGGAAGCACGATCGGGTTTTCGACAGGGTCGCCTTCGACGACCATTGTCAGCACAGTCTCACCGCCGTACTGGTCACCCTGGGGCCCGGTGCTTATCTTCTTCGCCCTGAGCTTGTAAGTCCCCGGCTCGCCCCCCTGAACAAGTACCCCCACACGGGAAGCGGTCGGCATATATTCCTCGTCCTTTACCACTGTCTGGTTATGCCTGTTCCCGTCTCTTTCAATTTCATAGAACTCGTGGCCGTCGAGCGCGAGGTTATAGTAGTGATCGGCGCCGATGTTGGCGATGTGCCAGAACTGCGTCTCGCCCGGGCGAATAGTAAGCACAGGGTTCGTCTGTCCGTTGACCGTAGGGTTCGTAGGCGCGCTGATATCTATATCAGCCCCCTGCGGAACCACGCCGTCTATTATCTGCACGTCCTTCAGGTACATGATCTGCTCCTTGATGCCCTCTAGCTGAGGGAAAGGGGCGAGCACTCCGTTAACGATGAGTCCCCCCGAAAGCCCGCTCATGATCTGATATTCCGTGAGACCGAAGAGGTGGGCGTGGTAATAGAACATACCTTCGGGGTGGTCTTCGGGTATCTGCACCTCGTAGTCGAAGTCCCCGGTGGGAGGGATCATGATGAATATATCGTCAGAAGGGCTCAAGGGGCTCACGTTCATGCCGTGATAATGAACATTGGTCATCTGGTCGATAAAGTTGTTCACACTGAGTCTGATCGTGTCCCCGGGATTGACTCGAAGTACGGGCGGCGTGTAGAGGCCGTTATAAGTAGGGCTCATGAACTCCTTGCCGTTCACCTCATTCTGAGAAAACAGGACATCGAATTCTTCGTCGATCACACCCCCCACACTGGATATAATGGGAGGGTTCCGGAAGGTCTCTCCGAGAGGCTTATGCTTGTTGTTCTCACAGCCGCTTACCGACAAAAATGAAACAACGAAAATTATAAATAGTGTGCCTGCAGCATTGGAATAATTTCGCATACATCCTCCTGTCCAAATCCATGGTTATCTACATTTTAGGGACATTTTATTTTTCACGCAATACTTTTTTTATATCGCTTGCGATACTTGCGGGCTCGAGGAGATAGTGAGGATAAGTCAGAAGCAGCGTCCCGTCCCTGTCGATGAGAAATACGGTGTTCGTGTGGGTCACAAGATACCTGTCCCAATGGTCCTTCTCGCTCCTCCCGTAGACCTCCTGGTGCTTTACAACCGTTACGCCGTAATCCCTGGCGGCCTTCTTAATCCCCTCCGGTGAGCCCGTAACTCCAATGAAACTCTCATTGAAATACGGCACGTATGTCTTGAGCCTTTCCGCCGTGTCCCTCTCCGGGTCGACCGTAATGAACAACACCTGCACGTCTTCCGCTTTATCCCCCAGATCCTCCATCACTTTGTTGAGCTTCGACAGGGTTACGGGACACACGTCAGGGCAGTTCGTGTACCCCCATTCTATGAGGATCACCTTATCGCGGAACCTTTTGAGGGATATTGGGTTTCCGGCCTGATCGACCAGATTGAACTCGGGGGCCCGCCTCTTGTAAGGCTTACCGAAGTATTTCTCCGCAAGGTCGTAATTTAGAAGCATGTACGCAAGCAATGCCCACCCGGTGACTGCAGCTGCAAGTATCAATAGTAATAGGAGTTTCCGTTTCATAGAGTAGAATTCAGTACATTATAACCCAGCGTCCGTAAACAATGGAGGGCTGATTTATATGCCCGGAATATATTATTGTGGAATATACAAACGACATTGATTAAACTTTATCATATGAAAAAGAGGGGATATTTATTAATTGCTTTTATGGTCACGTTCATCGGTATGGAGTCTTACGCCCAGAACCCGAACGATTCGGATAAATTCAGCTATAACAGCAACCAGGTCCTTCACCCGGAATGGTACATAAAAATAACGGACTGGTCGTTCTATACGGCGGCGAGGGTCGCAATACTGAGCTCCGTCACGATTGAAAACACCGCCGACGTGACGTACAAGGACGTACGCGTCAATCTGATATATACCTCATATTCAGCGCCCGCCGCCGGTATCATAGCCACATCGACCGGAGTGCTCCCCGTCACCCTGCCCCCGAAGAGTAAAATGACCTATTTAAAGGGCGGACAAACAATGGGTGCGGGCAACCAGAACTACAAGCTAAGCGATATAGAGGTGTTGTCCGCGACACCCGTCAAGCCCGGACAAGAATATTAATTTGCGATGAGGGATATTATAAAAGGATCAGGAAGCTCGTCCATTTCTCATCCCATGCTCAAGACTGCAGCGATAGTCCTGCTTACCCTGCCTGCATTCTACATTCCGGCAACCGGGTCTGACTTATCCGCAGGATCCGGACGGCCTTTTATTCAATATGACGAAGATAACAATTCTATTCCGCCCGAAGGCCAGGCTATGGACGAAACCGAGCCTTACATTGCTGAGCCCGATACGTATGGAGATGAATCCGAATATTATCAGGGTGGAGAATTATATGAGTATAGCACTCAGGAGGAAGAATTATTATCGGACGAGCAGCGGCCTCTAGTGGAGCAAGACGACCCGCTGGTTGACCAGCCCGCGCCGCTTGTCGATATGCCCGATCCCCTTCTCGACCATCCGGCACCGCTCGTCGAGCAATCCTACCCCCTCGTCGATCAGAACCCGCCGCTCGTTGAACAACCGGCCCCGCTCGTAAATCAGCCCGCGCCTCTGGTGAGGCAATCGGCCCCGCTCGTTAACCGGCCCACGCCTCTCGTGCGTCAATCGGCCCCTCTCGTCAACCGGCCGGCCCCCCTGGTGCGTCAATCGACCCCGCTTGTAAAGCAGCCCCCGGCACTGGTACGTTAGGAATAACGGAAACGTCCGCGCGATGGTACGCTGAGGATTTGCTTGAGACGCATCACAATGTCCTATTGACAATTTTACAAAAGGTCAATATAACAACTAAAGGTAACAACAGGAGAGAAAGAATGAAAAATACCCAACCCGGAATGTCATCGGGAATAAGCATATTAATGTTACTGGCCCTCATCGGCCTTACCGTGTTAATCGCGAGCGCCGGTATCTCCCGTGCGTCTGCCTTTTCCGCCGCAAAAGAGACGCCGCTCGTACAATACGACGACGATGATATGGTGCCTCCCATGCCGGACGTGCCGGAAGCCCCCGGTCCGGGCGATATCGACGACCCGGCGCTGTCACCGGACAGCGTCATCACAGAGCCCGATCCGCCCATCGACCAGACCGAGCCATACATCATAGACCCCGAGCCCGAGGTCGTCGATGAGCCGGTCATTAACGATGACGTGAACGTGATAAACGAGGGCGGAGGCGGCGATAGCGAAGCGGTCGAGGACGAGCCCGGACCCGCCATCGAAGAGCCTGAAGCCGTCGTAAACGAGCCGGACCCCGTCGTTAACCAGGATACGCCGATAGTGGATGACGAGTAATCGTTAGTGCCTCCAGGCGGTTCTTTACGCGGCCAAGAAGCGGAAGAAGGGATATAAGTTAGTAGTAATTCCTTAAAAACCTGTTAAATTCTCTCTACACATCGGAAAACGATAAAGGAGGTACGGCATAGTGCTATTCGATAGAAAGATTGAATTCAGCGATTCCAAAAAAGAAGAATGGGAGCTCCTCAGATCAAAAATCGGAACGGGGATCGAGCTGCCCCTGCCCGATTCCGAGCGCTGGTTCCATGCGCACGTCGACGGGGACGACATTATCGTGGAGAGCGCCAAGCTGAACGTCCGCCCCTTAATGATCCATGACCCCATAAGAATTGACTTTAATGAATTCGGTATTGTCGCCAGGCACTACAACAGCTTCCTCGAGCTCCAGGTCAGGACTATGAGCGACACACACGAGGTCAGGGACAAAGTGAAAAACCTCCGGTATGTCTTCATGCTCATCTATCATTTGATATAAGATTTATAGACCTTCTTCTAACCTCCGGGGGATATACAAATATATCCCGGAGACGGAGGAGGTGCCGCCGCTCCAAAACTATATGAAGCGCTAATAGTATTTTAACACTGCTTTAACGGTTCCTTAATTTTTCTCATATAGTGTAATTATTCGCTGAAATTCTGAGAACCCATATCCCCGGAGACAGAGCCAATGAGAAATATCGCAATACTGATAATATCCGCTGCTTTATCCACGATATATGCCGGAGTAATATCACACGCACAGACGGAAGGTTTCAATGTAAAAACGCCCGTTCAAACCATATCCGACAATACCTCTAAATTGATTAACGAAATTTCGGCTGATGCGAAGGGAGAGCCGAAGACTTCCATTCCTCAAAATGTTGTATGCAGCGCCGCGTGTTATCTGGTCATTCCGTCCATCCAGGTCGTCCCCGGCAGGGACGATTTCGCGGGCACAGGCCTCCTCGGGTGCCGCCATGCGGATTCCGGGAAGCTGGCTCCCCCAATATTTTTCCAAATCACGAACCTCGACTCGTTCAACGAAAGCGGCGGCGGGCTCGTTATTATTGTCATGGACAGGGCCGGAGTCAAGTCGATTCTTGGCGATCAGCTGCAGCTGACGTCAGGCAACACGGGAAGCGGCAAAGTCGGGGCTGAAGCGGACGTTAAAAACCCGAAACCCTTCGCGGCATACTCCAGGCCCGCAGACGGGACGATACAGCCGTTCGACGCGTCAGGCAGCACGCTCGTTTACGACAGCGGGGATACTTTCAATGCGTATCAGCAGGACATAGAACCGGTAGACATAATGTTATTCAGCATAGACGTCCCTACGGCGCTGAGGGGATTCAACAATGCCCTCGAAGAGTGGAGAATGGGATGTATGTGAGAACCGGAAGAACCGGCTAGCATTGAGAAGTGATAGCCGGTTACACTACCGCGTCTCTAACGCGCCTATTCAAAATAACATACACCCATGCCTTCTTCTTCCTCAGGATTGGACTGGCAGTAGCAAACCTCGATTTCCCCGCAGTCGAAGGAAGTGTTGCATTTCTTACCCTGATTGCAGTCGTCGCACTTAACGGGCCGAGCGCTTAAGTACATACCCGCGGCGGCAATTACAATCATGAGCGAGAGAGTAACGAATAGATATCGCATATCATATCCTCCCCTATTTATCCGATCATAATGCCGGTCAACGACGCTTCCTTCTCCTTAATATCATGGCAAACGCCAGGGCCGGCAGGATCATCAGTATCTGAGAGCTGTCATACGCACCATGAGAAGCGAGAGCGCAGCTCGAGCCCCCGCTATTTTTCCTCTCCCCGCATAGAGTGCCGTTTATATCGCACTGGGGGGTGATATCCTTCTCCCGCTGCCTCTTATTAAGATCGAACACCGCATTCTCGGTCGTATTGCTCGCCTCGCACCCGCAAATCTGGCTCGCGCAGCAGCTGCATCCGGCCTCGGTTTCGAGCTT
>DATIET010000051.1:0-3129 GCA_035455615.1 Thermodesulfobacteriota bacterium | reverse complement strand
TCTGTCGTCGTCCGCATTCGTTATCTCGGCGCTCCTAATTTTTTTCGCGCTCGATCTGTTATTCCCATATCCGGTGGAGTCATTAAGAAGGGAGCCGACGGCAGTCATCACGGACAAGGACGGCGGGCCGCTCAGGTTCTTTCTGCCTCAGGACAATCGATGGCGGTTCCCTGTAAAGCTCGCGGACGTTTCCCCGAGGCTTATAGAAGCCGTGATAGCTTCCGAGGACAGGTGGTTCCACAGTCATCCGGGCGTGAACCCTTTTGCCCTCATGAGGGCTTTTTACACCAATATAAAAGAGGGGAGGGTCGTCTCGGGCGCATCTACTATACCGATGCAGATTGCCCGCATGTCCGACCCCAAGCCGAGAACCATTTATTCAAAAGCAGAAGAAGCCTTCCGCGCCCTTCAGTTAAAACGCTTATTCGATGACGACGAGCTCCTCGAGATTTATCTCAACCTGGCTCCGTACGGCGGCAATATAGAAGGGGTGGGGGCGGCGTCGTATTTTTACTTCGGGAAAAGCCCGCGCGCGCTCACGCCCGGTGAGACAGCTCTCCTAACGGCGCTCCCGCGCTCTCCCGCGGCTTACGACCCGGTCCGGAACCCGAAAGACTCGGAGAGGGAGAGGAATAAGGTTCTGGGTCAGCTGGCCGCGAGGGGGGTTATTACTTCCGGTGAGGCGACAGAGGGAACGAAAGAACCCGTCCCGCGAACAAGGAAATCCCAGCCATTCTCGGCGCCTCACTTCTCGGAATTCGTGTATAAGGATATTTCGAAAGGAGGCAGCCTGAAGACCACGCTCGACCCGTCCATACAGAAAATAGCGGAAGAGGTCGCGAGGCGTCACGTAAGGCCTTTGAGGAACGACGGCATAGACAACCTGGCTATAGTCGTGATAGAGAACGATACGAGGAAATTGAGGGCCGTGGTCGGGTCCGCGGATTACTTCGATAAAGACCATTCAGGACAGATCAACTTCACGCTCGCGAGACGCTCCCCGGGCTCCGCGCTCAAGCCGTTTCTCTACGCTATGGCCCTAGATGAGGGTATAGCTATACCCGATACCTACGTGCTCGACATACCGACCGACTTCTCGGGCTACGTCGCGGAGAATTACGACAGCAAATACAGGGGGAAGATAACACTCGAGAACGCCCTCATACTATCGCTTAACGCCCCGGCCGTAAGGATGCTGTCGCATGTCGGTCTCAAGGATTTCCACGACCTGCTTTTGAAAGCCGGTCTGTTGACGCTCGACAGGCCGTCCAACAAATACGGGCTTCCTCTCATACTGGGAGCGGGAGAGGTGAGGCTCCTCGACCTGACGAACCTATATGCGACGCTCGCGGCCGGGGGCGGTCACCGGCCTGTAATCGTCGCCGAAGACGCAGATCACGACGATTCGCCGACGGCATTGTTCTCCCCCGAGGCTTCTTATCTCATAACGGAAATACTTACCGGTCTCAAACGCCCCGATATGCCCTCCAACACCTGGGCGCTCACAGAGGACGTCCCCGAGGTGGCCTGGAAGACGGGCACGTCGTACGGACACAGGGACGCCTGGTCCCTCGGATACTCGAACAAATATACGATCGGGGTATGGGTGGGCAATCCCGACGGGAGGGGACAGAAGGGCATCTCGGGCTCCGAGCACGCGGCGCCCATCTTGTTCGATGTTTTCAGGGGCGTGGAAGGAGACGGCTCTAGAATAAGCAGGCCCGAAGGGCTCAGGCTCGGTACGATCGAGGTGTGCAGGGAGAGCCACATGCTCCCGACGCCCTACTGTAGCGAGAGGGACAAGGTCACGTATATAAAAGGCGTATCCAGAATACCGAGAGACAACTACTCGAAAAAGATATTCGTGGATTCCGAGACCGGGGATCTTCTCCTGGGCGACTGCATCGGGGAGCGCCCGCACGAATCGCGCGTTATCACGACCTATCCCCCTGAGCTCGTTGCCTGGTGGATGGCCGAGGGTAAAAAGAGGGACGCCATCCCTCCCCTTAGCGCATACTGTAATGACGTCTCTTCCGAGCGCCCGCCTCAAATACTGTCGCCCGACAAATCGACCCCCTACCGTGTGCTCACGGGCATGCCCGCCGAATATCAGAGGGTCGAGCTCATAGCTGGGGTGGGCGAGGAAGTTGACGCGCTCTACTGGTATCAGGACGGAAAGCTCGCAGCCACGACGCGCCCTTACAAGAAAACTTTCATACCGCTCACTGCGGGCACACACCGCCTCGTCGTGCTGGATTCATCGGGGCGTTCCGACAGTATCACGTATAAGGTCGAGAGCCGGGATAGTGTGGAAGTCGTGGAGAGATAGGAATTTGAGCGTGAAGGCTATATCCGGCAAATATATCCGCGTACTCGCAGTTTCCATTACCCTCTTCTTGTTATCAGGTTCCGTTCAATATCTCCGTTCCGCCGAAGAGAACCCCGCGCTAAAGTTTCTCGTGTCAGGCGAGGCGGTAAAGGAAATTACGCTAAGCGAGCTAAAGTCGAAGCTCGAAACACATACGGTCGAGCTTTACGATGTAGAGTATAAGAAGTCTAAAAGGTATTCGGGTTTTACCGTTCAGGACGTGCTTGCCCTCGGGTTCGGGGACGAGCTGAATAACCCTGACTTCACCGATATCGCGTTTACGGCCCTCGACGGTTACGAAAGCGTGTCCGTCCTCTCCAAAATGAAAGAGAAAGGCGGGTATATAGTCTTCGCCGATATCGACTATCCCGATTGGGAGCCGGTGGGAAGAATTCAGGCAAGCCCCGGCCCCTTTTATCTCATATGGACGGGGAAGGACCAGCTCCCGGAAAACGAATACCCGTGGCCCTGGCAAATTGCTTCGATTAATATCATGCGCTTTCCCGATCAGTACCCTCTCGTTTATCCGGAGGGCGCGGGCAAGGATTCAGCCGCCTATAAGGGATACGAGATATTCAAGGGAAAGTGCGTCAGGTGTCACTCGATGAACCGGCAGGGCGGGAAGGTGGGCCCTGACTTAAACGCTCCCCGGAGCATAGTTACATATCGCTCTGAATATATGATAAAGGAATTCATTTCGCATCCTTCTCAGTATCGCTATACTCAGATGCCCGACCACACCGACTTGACAGACCAGGATT
>DATIET010000050.1:0-3069 GCA_035455615.1 Thermodesulfobacteriota bacterium | reverse complement strand
CTCGTCCTCTTTCTCTTTTCTCGCTATGCTGTCCTCTTTCCTTACCACGAATGTTTGCCTTGAGAGGAGCCCTGTCGAGTCCTTGGCAATTATCGTTATGAGGTTCACTTCGTTTTCGAGCTCCAGATTCACCGACACGGGCACCTCCGTCTTTGTCGAAGGCAGGAGCGCGACCTTGTCGTCCCCTACGAAGACGGATATGAGTTCTATGCCGTCCCCGTCGTTGACGTCTCCGTTTAGCGTAATCATCCGTGAATCGGTGGATACGGGCATCCCGGTCACGTTTATGACTGGCGGGGCTTCAAAAATTTCCCTCAGCATGGAGCTTCCCCGGGGCTGCGACGGTGAGGCGGTCTCCGAAATGACCACTTTCTCTTTGTTGATCCAGCCGGATGAATTTTCATTGATTTTTATTTTGACCCAGCCGCCGTTTTGCCCGAGCCCGCTGAAAGTAGTCCCTTGCCCGGCCAGGGCTATTATAGGGGCTTCGTTGTAGCCCCCGCCCCTGACGGGCGTATCGGCTATGGCCACGGTCACGGTCGAATCTGCTTTTTGAAAGACAGCGCCTTCTGTATTTCCGGGAATTACCGCTTTCCCTATAAGCCCTTCCTTGAAGACGTCGTCCACTATCTGCAGCTCCAGGTCGAGGGGGGAGTCCGTATTCTTTACGTCGAATGTGAAAGCCGCTTCACTCGTCTCTCCGGGCGCGAGGTTCTCGAACTCCGCCCTCCCCTTTTCGAGGAAGATTTTATCTCCGGAGTTGTTTTTGAGCGTAAGGATCGTTTTTTCCGACCCGCCGGGGCCTATGTTCTTCACCTTCACTAAGAATGCGATAACCTCTCCCGGTTCCGGTATCCCGTTCCCGTTGCCGCGCGATCCGTACCTGCCGTCGTCCACGATCTCGTAGTTGTACGCATAGAGGGGTCTCTCGAGTCCGTACGTACCCGCTGTGAAATTGTAATCCGGTATCTTCGAGTCGTTCCCGTCTTCGAATTCCAGAGTGACCTTATCCTCTCTGGTAAGGGTCCATTTGGGGATTTCGAACGATGTTTTCCATGATTTCTTTTCGCCCGGATTTAACCTTCCGAAAATGAGCTCTTTTCCTTCGAAAACCGGGTTTTCCGATTTTGTCGTCGCCATGAGCCTGTATAGGGGCGTCTTGCCCGTGTTCTCCACTTCTACGTTCGTTTCGAGCTCGCCGCCGGCGCCCCCTTTCGGGGTCTCGGGGGTGATCCTGACCGCGAGCGACGGTTTCACGCCCTTCATCTTCTCGTTCGACCAGTCGATCCCCATGAGCTTCCATTTCCCCACGATCTTGTCTTCTTCGCTTTTAGAGATCTTGGTAATCCCGTTCTGTATCTCGCCGAGCGATTCTTTCCTGGAGGCGGCGGACGATGAATTGATTATTTCCCTGGCGAGAGTTACGTAGAAGTCTTCCTCCAGCTTCTTCCTCTTCTCTTCGCGGCTGAGAGCCTCTTCGGGTGTGGGCTCTTCCTCGCCGTTGGTTTTTACGGCCGCATTATTGTCGAGGTATATGATCGAGTAAACGGGTTTTTCGAGGACCCTGTCCACTGTCTTCTTCTTCATTCCGGGCTTTTCGGGAATTCTATTGTCCGAGTTGGGGTGGAATATGACTGTGTCGTCCGTAATTACCGTCGGATGGAGCATAATGTCCGGGGTCACTCCCACGTCCTGTATGGATATGTCTCCCGGGGTCAGGTACTGGGCTATTGTAAGCTTCAGCGCCGAGCCGTCGTTCAGGTCGAATATTTGCTGGACCGACCCCTTTCCGAACGTCCTTTCCCCTATGATGACCGCCCTTTCGTTGTTCTTCAAGGCGCCCGCTACGATCTCGGAAGCGCTCGCGCTCCCTGCGTCGACGAGCACCACGATGTTCCCGTTGTACTGCTGGTCTTTGTCGTTCGCGTGATAGCGTTTGGCGGAATTGCCTATTTTGGTCGTGACTATCACTCCGTCGGTCAGGAACAGGTCCGAGATTCTTTCGGCCTGGTCGAGCAGCCCGCCCGGGTTTCCCCTGAGGTCGAGTATTATGCCCCTCGGGTTTCCGGCGCTGTTGCTATCGAGGTTGTGGATAATGCTGTCGAGCGTGTTTTTCTGAAAGTCCCTTATCCTCACGTACTCGATCCCGTCCTCGAGCTCGAAAGCCTCGACGCTCTCTATTACTATCGTATCCCGCATCATTTTGAATTCCTTAGGCGACGTGAACCCTTCTCTCATAACGTGTATCGAGACCTCTGTATCCTTGGGCCCCCTCAATTTGCTGACGGCTTCGATGAGCGACATGTTGACGGTCGATTCGTTCGCTATCTGTACGATCTTGTCGTTGGGTTTGATGCCGGCCCTGTAGGCGGGCGTGCTTTCGATCGGGGAAATCACGGTGAGGTCTCCGTCCCTTACTCCTATCACGATGCCGAGTCCCCCGAAGCTGCCTTCGGTCTCTATCATGAACTCCTTATACACCTGCGGGGTTATTATTCCCGAATGGGGGTCTAGGGAATTGAGCATCTGGTCGAGGACCGCGTATTCAATATCGTTCAGCTTGAGGCCGCTCGGGTTGAGGTGCGGAGATACGAACTGGAATACTTGTTCGAGCCTGTCCGTGACGTCGTTCACGCTCACGACCCCGCTCATGTCGAATGTTGCTTTTTCTCCCCCGGCCTGGACTTGGAAGCTCGTGCTCTGCTCCCCGGCGGGGAAATCGACCAGCACGTTGTCCACGATCTGCTCCATTCTCCCGAGCCCCAGAATAAGCATGTTTTTCGGGTCGATGAGGGACTTGTCGACGTAGTAGCGGTTTATGTACTGCATGACGGCGTCTGTTATGCCGAGGTTGTCCGCCTCCGCACTCTGATCGAGCACGGCGACGCCCGGGGGGAAAAATAGTATGTATGTCAGGGACGCCAGAACGGCCGTCAGCGCGAGTAGTCTTTTTGCTCTGTCCGGAAATTTGTTCAAAATTCTTTCTCCTCGATTATTTATCTTGTCTGCCTGTCCGATATTATCGCATCATGCAGGGCGGCAATCAAATTTACCGCGTCCGGGCGCGCC
>DATIET010000049.1:0-10709 GCA_035455615.1 Thermodesulfobacteriota bacterium | reverse complement strand
CATCATCTCTTTCATTTTTTCCTGCTGGTCAGGGGGCATATCCTTCATAGCAGCCTCCATCTGGCTCATCGCCTGCTCAAGCTGCGTAGCCAGCGAGTTCATCGCCGCTTCGTCCATGATGAGGTAAGTCTTGTCGTCGTGATTGATCATTATTACTTCGTTCTTGTCGCCGCGGAATACCATCGAGCCTTCGAGCTCCGTCCCGTTCTCATAAAAATCCATGCGCAGATTGTTGTCCTTCACCTTGCCCTTTATCTGACCGACCGAAGCCGGGCTCATTTCTTTCTGCTCCATCACGAAGAGTACGTCCGCATATGAGATATGGGCGAAAAATATAGCAAATACGGTTAACGCAAGCATTTTTAGCATTGCTGACCTCCTTGCAAATTTGAATTAATTCTAACATATCAGACCCGACATTCATCTCTCACTTGAAACGCCCGTAGCTTAACCGCATATGACCGTAAAATTCTTGACAATTCTCATGTACAACATAATCTAATTCAGTGCTCAGCGGTTATATCCCCATATTAATAATAATAATACTCGCGATAGCGCTTGCGGCCGCGATGCTGGGTTTATCGGCGGTGCTCGGCCCCAAGCGCGACTCCAGGCGGAAGCTGTCCCCATACGAGTCGGGAATACCCCCCACGGGAGATACACGGGGACAGTTTTCGATAAAGTACTATCTCGTGGGCGCGCTATTTATCCTTTTCGACGTGGAGGCAGTGTTCCTCTTCGCCTGGGCCGTGGTTTTCAAGGATCTCGGACTACTCGCCTTCGTAGAAATCATAGTATTTCTGATAATCATTCTGGGCGGGTACTTTTATATAGTGAAAAAAGGAGCGCTCGAATGGGAGTAAACTCGAATTCGCTTCTGGGCGGCGACGGGTTCATCACGACGACGATAGAGGCGTTCGCCAACTGGGGGAGAAAGAACAGCCTCTGGCCGATGCCGTTCGGAACCGCGTGCTGCGCAATTGAAATGATTGGCGTATTCGCTTCGAGGTTCGACCTCTCGAGGTTCGGCGCGGAAGTAGCCCGTTTCTCGCCGAGGCAGGCCGACCTTATGATCGTATCGGGCACCATTACATACAAAATGGCATCCGTCTGCAGGATGATATACGATCAGATGCCCGAACCCAAATGGGTTATCGCTATGGGCTCCTGTACCTGCGGGGGCGGCCCCTTCGACAGCTATGCCGTCGTTCAGGGGATCGACGAATTCCTCCCCGTGGACGTGTATATAGGAGGGTGTCCGCCGAGGCCCGAAGCCGTTATCGACGCTGTCATGAAGATACAGAAAAAGATCGATCTCGAAGGGGCTCCGATTTTATGAGTTTCGATTTCGACTCCCTTATAGAAGCCGTTAATTCCGCATACCCCGGGGCCGTAAAAGAAAAGATCGAATACAGAGGGGAAACGACCCTCATCATAGACAAAGACAGGATTTCCGGCGTCTGCGGACACCTTAAAGCCTCGTTCGGGTTCACGTTCCTGGCCGATCTCACTGCCGTGGACTATCTCGAAATCAGGATGCCCCGGTACGAGGTCGTCTATCACGTCCACAGGTTCGGGCCTGAAATCGATGAAAATATCAGATTGAGACTGAAAGCCGAAGTCGAAGGTGACAATCCCAAGATAGATTCCGTGACGCATATCTGGAGCGGAGCCGACTGGCTTGAAAGAGAGGTTTACGATATGTTCGGCATCGTATTCACCGGCCACCCCGATCTCAGGCGAATTCTCATGCCCGAGGACTACGAGCCATTCCCCCTCAGGAAGGACTTCGACGTGAGAAACCGCGAGGCCTCCAAGCGCTCGTTCGAAAGGGCGCTCAGGGAAGGTGGCGACTAATGGAAAGAGTGGAGTTCATCAGTCAGGAAGCGGATTTTAACGCAGACACCGGCATAAGGACCGAGACCATGATGCTGAACATGGGACCCCAGCATCCGGCCACCCACGGGGTCCTGCGCGTAGTGCTCTATCTCGACGGCGAGACCGTGGTGAAAGCGGTCCCATATATCGGCTACCTCCACCGGGGCATCGAAAAGCTCTGCGAGCATATTACCTACCAGCAGTGCCTTCCGTACACGGATAGGATGGATTACCTGGCCTCCATCTGTAATAACATAGGTTATATACTGACTGTCGAAAAATTGCTTGGCATACAGGACGCGATTCCCGAGAGGGCGAAGACGGCCGAGGTAATTCTTTTCGAGCTCGGCAGGATCGAGTCGCACCTGGTCGGAATCGGCACTAACGCGCTCGACCTGGGCGCGATGAGCGCATTCCTCTACTGCTTTAAGGAAAGGGAGCGTATATACGATATACTCGAGACCGTTTGCGGAGCACGGCTCACGACATCCTATCCTCGGGTCGGCGGACTGCCGCTCGACCTCCCCGACGATTTCGAGGAGAAGGTCAGGAATTTCCTCAAGGTCTTTCCGGGCACGCTTGCCGAAGTGGATAATCTCCTTACGAGAAACCGGATATGGATCGACAGGACGAAAGGTATCGCCACGATCAGCGCCGAGGACGCGATAGATTTGGGACTCACTGGCCCCGCTTTAAGAGGAAGCGGCGTGCCCTACGACGTGAGGAAGGCCATGCCTTATCTCGGATACGAGAATTACGATTTCGAGGTCCCGGTCGCAAACGAGGGAGACGCGTACTCGAGGTTCCTGTGCAGAATGGAAGAGATGCGCCAGAGCTTGAGGATCATCGAGCAGGGCATAAACAACCTGCCCGACGGCCCTTACGCCGCAGACTTACCGGACGTGGTGCTCCCCGAAAAGGAGCTCACGTACACTAGAATGGAGTCCCTTATAAGGCACTTCGTCCTCGTTTATGAAGGGTTCAAACCCCCGGCAGGGGAGGTCCAGCACGCGGTAGAAAACCCCAAGGGCGAGCTCTCCTATTATCTCATAAGCGACGGCACAGGAAAACCCTACAGGATGCGCGTGAGGGGGCCGTCTTTCGTCAACATGCAGGCCCTTCCGAACATGGTCAAAGGCAGACTCCTGGCCGACGTCATCGCCGCCATCGGCAGCCTAGACATCGTGCTCGGCGAGATAGACAGGTAGCTATAACTGCATCATCCCGCCTCACCGGACCCACCGGAAAAAATAAATTAAGCGCTCATTAAAACCGCAGGAGTGCCCAGTTACCGGATCTCAGGATTATACGAGGCTGAATATCAGAGAGACGACCAGCATTTGGTCGCGAGCGGATTGAAGTCGCCGTTGTGTACGTGGACGCAGAGGCTCTGTCCCAGGTCCGTCTGCGCGAGAAGTATGACCTTGTCCGCCACCGCCTGCGCGTTTGCCTGGTTCACGCCGTCGGCGTAAACCCATAAATCGAGGGGCGACTGCCATGAGGCCTGTATGACGTCCGGGAGCGACTTGACTTCCTGGGCGAAATTCTGCTGCCCCATCGTAGGGCTGAATCCCTGGTCCTGAGAATAAGCGGGTGCTGCTATCGAAACCGCGATTGCGGCGGCCAGGAACAAATTAAGAAGTAATCCCCTCATTCACAAATTCTCCGTCCCGGTTCCTTATTGCCCGGCGGCTGACGCCGGAGGCTTTATTATCTCGACGCCGCTCGGCGCCTTGAAATCGAACAAAGAATCCGAAACCCCTTTATCCACTTCTACGTTCTTAAGTAATACCTTGGTCAAATTCCCGAAAGGGTCGTAGAGATAGAGCGTGTTCACCATCATCGTATTCTTGTTTATGGCCAGGGTAACCTTGTTGTAATCTTCCCCTTCCTCCTTCGGCCTGAGGTCGATAAGGTAGCTCCCGTCGGCTTCGAATTCCCCGGATTCGGTGAAGCTGGTTTTATAGAGGTCCTTTATTTTGCCTAACCCCGAGAGCAGCGTTGAAGTGCTCTCGGTATCCGAGACCTGATTAAGCGGGGATTCTATCACCTGTTTTTCCTCTTCGTTATAGAACCATAGTGTACGCCCGTCGGACACGATCTGGTCCTTATACGGCTCATAGTAATTCCATCTCATCTTTCCCGGCTTCTTGAACCAGACCTCGCCGTCTGATTTCTGCACAGTGTTCAGGGCTTTGACTGTGGCCTCCTGGGTAAAATCCGCATGGAAATCTTCTATCTCCTCGTACTTCTTCTGAATCTTATCGACTACGACGTCGATGCTTTCGTTCTGCACGGAATACCCGGCAGTCGATGTAAATAATAACCCCAAAATGACAAAAATGAACTTTTTCAACTCGTGCGCCTCTCGTTTATCTGACTTAAATCTATAAACACTTCCCGCGGCTTCCCGGCCACTTCCTGGGGGCCTACCACGCCCTCTTTCTCCATTATTTCCACTATCCTGGCGGCTCTATTATAACCTATTTTGAGCTTCCTCTGGAGCATGGATATGGAGGCCTGACCGGTCTCGGCTATCGTTCTGAGGGCCTCGTAATAGAGCTCGTCCTTTTCACTCTCGAGGTCTTCGCCGCCCTCCGATTCCTCTATGTACGTGATCTCCTCGTTGTATACGGGCTTACCCTGGGATTTGATATACTCGGTTATGCCCTCCCTTTCCTCATCCGATATCAAAGCGCCCTGAATCCTCAAGAGCTTCGATGTCCCGGGCTCGAGGAAGAGCATGTCCCCCTTCCCGAGGAGCCTCTCCGCCCCGCCCGTGTCGAGAATAATACGGGAGTCGATCTTCGACGATACGAGGAACGATATCCTGGCAGGGAAATTCGCCTTGATAAGACCCGCCACTATATCCGCCGACGGGCGCTGTGTCGCGACTATCAGGTGAATACCCGCGGCGCGCGCCTTCTGAGAGAGCCTCGTAATCGATTCCTTTAATTCATTCGGCGCGATCATCATCAGGTCGGCGAGCTCGTCGAGCACTATGACGATGTAAGGGAGCAGCTTGTCCCACTTGTCTTCCGACCTGAGCTTCTCGACGTTTTTGTTGTGCGTCTCAATGTCCCTCACGCCCTCCTCGGACAGGATCCTGTACCTCTTTTCCATCTCCTCCACAGCCCACCTGAGCGCAGCCGCCGCCTTCTTGGGCTCGGTCACCACCGGGTGGAGAAGGTGAGGGATGTCTTCATAGACCGAGAGCTCCAGCATCTTGGGGTCAATCATTATGAATTTCAGCTCGTATGGGCTCGCTTTGTAGAGCATGCTTGTGATAACCGCGTTAAGGAGCACGCTCTTTCCCGAGCCTGTCGTGCCGGCTATCATCAGGTGGGGGGCTTTCCTCAGGTCCATATAAAACGGGAGACCCGATATGTCCTTGCCGAGGGCGAGCGTCAGCATCGATTTTCTCTTCGAAAATTCCACGTCTTCCAGAAGCTCCCTCAGCACGACCGTCTCCCTTTTTGCGTTAGGGACCTCTATTCCGATTACGTCCTTCCCCGGAATCGGGGCTATTATCCTGATGCTGAGGGCGCTCAAACCCATTGCCAGATCGTTCTCAAGAGCCGCAATCCTGTTTATCTTTATGCCGGGGGCGGGCTTATATTCGAACATCGTGATTACCGGGCCAGGCCTAATTTCGGTGACCTTTCCCGAAACGCCGAAGTCCCGGAGTTTTTCCTCTATGAGCCTCGCCTTCTGGTAAACCGCGTCCCTGTCTATCTCCACGGCGGATTCCATTTTGGGATCGAGCAGGTCCGGAGGGGGGATTTTGTAGTCTCTATGTATAACTTCTTTTTTAGGGAAGAAATCCTCTAGCCCCTTGAGCTTGGGCTGCTCCACTACTATTTCAGGCTTATCGTCCTCGACGGCCTCGTCTTCTTCCTCCTCATCCTCCTCGTAGAGATCGTCCCCGAACAGGGCTATATCGTCCCCGGCCTTCTTCCCGTTAAGCTTTATGATGCCGTTTCCCTTAGTCCGCGCGGGCCTAACCTTGGCGCGCATCTTCGGCTTGGACAGGGATTTAGTTAGATATACGAAAAATTCCCCGGTCGCCACAACAAAATACTTCGATAATGCATATGATTTCTCCGCTATAAACATCGAAACGCTCCCGAGCACCCCCAGTAAAGACGAGAGGGTGACACCAGATATTATTATTAAACTCACGAGAAGGACTATAGTTACAATGAGGTAAGAGCCGATATTCCCGGCGACGCTGTCCCTCATTATGGTGGCGACGGTGTCTCCTACCCGCCCCCCGGCGGGGGTAAAGCCGAGGAGCTCCGTATTCGGATACAGGAGCCCAAGAAGCACCATGACGGAAACAAGAAGGAGGAATGCGGAGGCTGTCTTTCTGTATAGGTTTCCCCCGGCCCTGTTTATGAAAACGACTACAGAGGTATAGAAGAGGACGAGCGGCACAACGAAGGCGCATACCCCGAACGCCATTCCGAGAATGCCTGAAATATAGACGCCTATGGAACCCATGGCGCCCTTGACGTCGACGCCTGTTCTTCCGCTGTAGAAAACGAGGCTCAGAGCCGAGAATAGCCCGACTGTGAATAAAAGTGCGGCTATGATCTCCCTGACTATATAGTCGGAGGATTCCTGTCGGGTGCTGCTTTTTCTTTTAGCCATCTTTTCTTAAAGCTAATTATACAATATCCGGGATAAGTAATCAAAATTGTTGATTTTCAAAGTTATAACTCCGCCCGCACCGGAATAAATCGAGCTGTTCGTGCGGGGGGTTTCGGATAATCGGACGGGAATCACAGATGCAAAGGTGAAATTATTCAACTATATCGGGAACTTGGAAGCGCTCAGCCGCCGTGAAACGCCATCAGAACCGAGCCCGCGGCCTTTATAGCCAGGTCCCAGGAGTCGAGCGGAAACACACCCAGGAGCAGCGTTCCCGCGGAAAGGATGACAAGGGCGACCGAAGACGCGATCTTGAATGAGGGGAATGCGGCCGTCTCTTCCTTCATGTATGCGAACACAAGGACTCTCAGATAATAATAGGCGGATACTACGCTGCTCAGTATGCCTATCACGGCGAGCCAGTAAAATCCGGCCTGCACGGCGGATAAGAACACCCTGTACTTAGCGAAGAAGCCTATAGTGGGCGGTATACCGGCTAACGAAAACATGAATACGCCAAGCGCCAAGGCAAGGTATGGCCGCCTGCTCCAGAGCCCCGCAATGTCCTCGAACGTCTCGCACTCATGCCCGTCCCGGGAGAGGTACGACAATACGCCGAATGCCCCCAGGTTCATGAACGTGTAGGCGAAGAGGTAGTAAATAACGCTCCCGACGCCGAGCTCCTTTCCGCCGTAAGCCGCTACCACGCCTACGAGCGCGTATCCCGCGTGCGCGATGCTCGAGTATGCGAGCATGCGCTTGATGCTCTTCTGGGTTATGGCCGCAATATTGCCGACTATCATGGTGAATATAGCTACTATCCAGAGTACAGGCATTATGCTCACCTGGAGCTGATAAAAACCCTCGAATATCACCCTCAGCAGGATCGCGAAGGCCGCGGCCTTCACCCCGACGGACATAAAAGCGGTAGCCGTCATAGGGGCCCCTTCGTAAACGTCGGGCACCCACTGATGGAGGGGGAATGCGCCTATCTTGAAGAGGAATCCCACGAGCACGAGCGCGCTTCCGGCTACGAAGAGCGGGTTCGCGACGTCGAAATTCTTGAATATTTCGCTCAGGTAAATCGAGCCCGACGCACCGTAAAGAAGCGCTATCCCGTAAAGGAGTATCGCCGAGGAGAAACCGCCTAGAACGAGATATTTGATACCCGCTTCGGTCGAGCGCGGGGAGCTCCTGTTAAAGGCCGACATCACGTAAACTGAAATGGACATTATCTCGAAGCCGAGGAACAGGGACATGAATTCCGTGGCCGAGGCCAGTATCATCATCCCTGAAGTGGAAAAAAGTATGAGCGCATAGAATTCGCTCGTGTAATGTATGAAGCCTGACAAATAATCCTTTGAGAAAACGACTGCGACTGCTGCGCCTAACAAGAAAATAACGTTGAAATACGCGGCAAACTGGTCGAGCGACAGCGCCCCTGAGAAGGCGGACATATCGCCGCCGAACCTCTCTAAATTCAGGACAAAGCAAAGCGCGAGCCCGCCAAGGGCTATCCAGTAGAGGTTCTTTTTCACCTCGCCCTTGGTTATAGGGTCGAGGATCATGAGTACAATGCCGGCAACAATTAAAGAGATTTCGGGGCCTATGAGCAGGGTGCTTTTAAGGACTTCGCTCAGATCCATTCAGGAATTCTCCGACTTAAGTGTGCGTAAAAGACGAGGTGGATTTTCGGGAGTTTAGTATGTGGGAGCAAGGGGGGGTTGTCAAGTTCGAAAGACGTCAGGAGAGAGAGGGATCTTCTATATCGCAGTCGGGCTGGGAGACCTCTTCGACACTGTGTATCGAAGGGTTTTCACCGCAGAGACGGCAACGAGGGTCTTTCTTTATGGCGACTGTGTTGAACGACATATTGAGGGCGTTGAACACGAGCAGGCGGTCCGTGAGCGGCTCGCCTATCTCCAGTATCTGCTTCAGTGTCTCAAGAGCCTGCATCGTGCCTATCGTGCCCGCCGCAGCGCCGAGTATCCCCGCCTCCTGGCAGCTCGGGACCATCCCCTTCGGCGGGAGCTCCGGATAGAGGCACCTGTAACAAGCCCCTCCCGCATGTGTCTTGAATACGGCGAGCTGCCCTTCGAACTGGAATATTGCGCCCGACACGAGCGTCTTCTTCTCGAAATAACACGCGTCGTTCGCAAGGTATCTCGTCGGGAAATTATCCGAGCCGTCGACGACTATATCGTAGTCCCTTATGATCTCGCGTATGTTGTCCTTCGTAACGTGCCCCTCATGGAGGACAATACTTACGTCCGGGTTTAGCTTTTCGAGCTTCTCACCGGCCGATTCCGTTTTGGGCTTGCCTATGTCTTCAGTGTAATGGAGCACCTGCCTGTGGAGGTTCGAGATATCCACATTGTCGGAGTCCGCGATCCCCAGAGTGCCCACGCCGGCAGCCGCCAGATAAAGGGCGATCGGCGATCCGAGCCCTCCCATACCCAGGCAAAACACCCTGGATTTAAGGAGCTTCTCCTGTCCCGCGCCCCCGACCTCGGGGAGCAGAATGTGCCTGCTGTACCTGTATATCTGGTCTTCCGTTAACCGCATTTTCCTCTCAGCCTTCTACTAATTCTACAGCGGCTTCTATAAACCTGGAATCGAAGTCCTCGAGCACCCAGGCCCGGGCGTCGTTATATTTACCGCCGTTTATAGAAAAAATCATGTATACCCATTCGGGCCACGCCCTCTGCCTGTCCGTTTCGGAGGCGATTGACGGATGGTCGGGGTGTGAGTGATATATGCCCACTATCTCGAGGCCGCTCCCTCTGGCCCATTCGTCGGCCTCCTTGAACGATACGGGGTCGAGGTCATACCTGTCGTGGGCCCTCTCGGTGTTAAGGTTCCGGCATTCCCTATAGTGCGTGATCATGCCGTCAGCCCCTATAAGCACCCCGCAGACCTCATGGGGGAACCCCGACTCGGCATGCCTGATAATTCCGTCATACACAGGCTTGAGAATCCTTACCACCAGATACCCCCGCTAAGATACCTGTACCCGCCGTCCGGGAAAACGGTGACGAGGACGCCCTCTTTCAGCTTCTTCGCATACTCGACCGTCGCAAAGGCGACGGCCCCGCCCGAATGACCGATGAAAATCCCTTCCTCCTTCAGAAGCTCCTTCATGAATTCATAGGCGTCTTCCGTGGCAACCCTGACGAGCTCGTCGGGGAAAGCGGAATCGTATATGCCGGGTACTATCGAAGTAGGCATGTGCTTCATGCCTTCGAGCCCGTGCAGGGCTTCGGCGGGCTCGACCGCTATCGCAACTATTTCGGGATTGAACTCCTTCAGCCTCCTGGACGTGCCCATAAAAGTCCCGCTCGTGCCAAGCCCGGCAACAAAGTGAGTTACCCTCCCCTCCGTCTGCTCCCAGATTTCCACAGCAGTGGAATCGTAATGCGATTTCGGGTTCTCGGGGTTGTTGTACTGATCGGGCATGAAATATTTTTCGGGGTTTTCGGCCTTAAGCTTTCTCGCAAGTCTTATCGCCCCGTCAGATCCCTCGAGGGGGTCAGAGTATATTATATTCGATCCGAAGGCCTG
The DNA here is from genome assembly GCA_035455615.1 of Thermodesulfobacteriota bacterium. Taxonomy (GTDB): domain Bacteria; phylum Desulfobacterota_D; class UBA1144; order Nemesobacterales; family UBA2774; genus 2-12-FULL-53-21. The sequence continues at coordinate 617 of DATIET010000049.1, read as the reverse complement.
GAGCGTCTTTTTTCTCTCGATATTGATATTTTCGGGTATCACCAGCTCCACCTTATACCCGAGAGCCGCGCCTATCATAGCATAGGCGATAGCAGTGTTGCCGGAGGAGGAATCCATCAGGATCTTATCGGGTGTGAGCTTTCCGGTGCGGATACCGTCGAGTATCATCCAGAGCGCAGGCCTGTCTTTAACGGAGCCGCCCGGGTTAAACCATTCCGCTTTGGCGTATACCTCGACACCGGGAGAGAGGCCCTCCGTAACGTGAGTGAGCTTGATAAGCGGGGTATCCCCCACCAGATCTATTACGGAATCCGCCTTCTTCAGTCTCGTTTCGAGTGATTTTTTTCTTGCCAGGGAATAATCCATCAACGGCGCTCAATAAGAAGTTTGTAGAACTCTCCATCCTGCCTGACATCGAGAATTTTATGCCCTTCGGCCATGATACTCTTGGGAACGTTGGTCAAAGGCTCCCCTTCCCTGAGTATGACTTCGAGCACCTGGCCCGAGGACATGGTTTCAAGCTTGAGCTTGGTTTTCACGTACGTCATCGGGCAAATCTCTTTGGTAATATCTATCTGTGTATCGACTTTCCGAGTCTCCATTTCTCACGAACCTCC
>DATIET010000048.1:0-4085 GCA_035455615.1 Thermodesulfobacteriota bacterium | reverse complement strand
ATAGGACTATATTGATCCTGCCGTCCCCGAAGACTTCCGAGCTCACGATCCTCCCCATTCCCACAACGTCGAACACTTCCGGATTGCCGTAATAATTTGCCTCCCAGCCCGGTTTCAGGAGCGCCATGCCTATGATCCCTTCCGATTTGCTGACGTCGTGAACCATCTGCTTGTATCTGGGCTCGAACACGTGGAGCGGGAGGAGGGTATTAGGGAAGAATACGACTGTGGATAACGGGAAAAGCGGTATGGTCCCCGAGAAGTTATTGAGGTTGCATACATCTTTCAGGTCGAGGGAAGATAGGTCCATTTCGGTTTATTCCGGGCGCATGGTTTCTCTACATATTTAGTATAGCATATGCTTCTTCGTTTTATTTGGCGCTTATTACACGGGTCATAGGTCCTAAAATTGGATTCAGCAACCCGGGCGTTGAATCCTTTCTCCAATACGCATATCTAATATCCAGTAGCGGTAATTTTAAGTGAGGGGGTTCGATAATGTATAAAACGGTACATATCACCGACGACAATTTCGAGGAAGAGGTGCTTAAATCGGAGCTTCCCGTGCTCGTTGATTTTTGGGCGGAATGGTGCGGTCCTTGCCGTGCCCTCGGCCCGACGCTTGAAGAGATAGCAGCCGATTACGAGGGCCGCGTGAAGATCGCCAAGCTCAACGTCGACGAGAATCCGAAACGCGCGCAAGCACTCGGTATAAGAGCCATTCCTACAATGATAATCTTCAAGGAAGGGAGTCCGGCGGACAGGATAATGGGCGCTCTCCCCAAGAAACATATCACCGACGTTATCGACAGGGCGCTCTAGGCTGCGCCCGACAATCTCAGATGCTGATCATAAGGGAATTCGACGAATGACGCACGGTTGCGTTGACGGAATTCGCTCCCGGAGCCGGTCTGTCCATTCTTCATGCCCACCTGTTTTAAATAAATGACCCCAACTAATTCAAGCCCTCCGGTTTGAACCGTAATGACCGTTCGGTTAATATTTCAACGTGGCGAAGAAGAGAATCACGAGGGTCTATACCAAAACCGGGGACGAAGGGCTGACCTCGCTAGTGGGCGGCATGAGGGTGAGCAAGGCTTCCACAAGGGTGGACGCGTACGGAGACGTGGACGAGCTCAATGCGGCACTCGGGCTTGCCCGTACGGTCATGCTTCACAAGAGGCTCGGCGATATTCTCGAATCCGTACAGAAGGATCTGTTCATCGTGGGCGCCGATCTCGCGAGCCCTCCCGGGCTCGAAGTGCCCAGGATAGATGAGGGCAGGATCATGGCTCTAGAGTCTCTGATCGACGAGTTACTGCTCGAGCTCGAGCCGCTCAAGGAATTTATACTCCCGGGCGGGAACCCCGGCGGGGCGCACCTCCATTTCGCGAGGACCGTGGCGAGAAGGGCGGAAAGGAAGGTCGTTAAACTGATTGAAGAGGAAGGAGCGGAAGCGGGGAAGAAGGTGCTGGTTTACCTGAACAGGCTCTCGGACCTGCTGTTTGTCATGGCGAGGATAGAAAACAAGGATTGCGATTTCAGCGAGACGTATGCAGAGTTCAGGAGAAAATGAAAAGGGCATCGCATTCGGATGTATATATACTCAACCCTGAAATAGAAGATTACATGGAATCCCTGACGCCTGCCGGGGATACGATACTGAAAGAGATGGAAGAGCGCGCGAGGGTAAGCGGGTTCCCTATCATCGGCCCCCTGGTCGGGAGGCTTCTCTTCCAGCTTGCGTTGATGATCAATGCAAAAAGCGTGTTCGAGCTCGGCTCTGGTTTCGGTTATTCGGCCTATTGGTTCGCAAAAGCCGTAGGCGCAGACGGTAAGGTCGTATATACGGACATGTCGGACGAGAATGCGCGGGCTGCCGGGGATTTCCTCGGCAGGGCAGGGCTCGGACAAAGGCTCGATATCCGTAAGGGGGATGCGGTTAAGATACTCCAAGGGTCCCCGGGCGGGTTCGATATCATCTTCAACGATATAGATAAGGAGTATTATCCCCTGGTCGTTGACGCCGCATTTGAAAAATTACGGAGGGGCGGTATTTTCATTACTGACAACGTGCTCTGGTCGGGCAGGGTGCTCACAGAGGACGATTCCCCGAGCACGGAAGGCGTGAGGGAATTCACCCGGCTCCTCTTTTCCAAAGAGGGCTTTTATACCACGATCATCCCGCTCAGGGACGGGGTTTCGGTGAGCTTGAAATTGTAGTATTACCCGGATAAAGAAATATGTATGTAATATAAGGGCAGAGATAAACTCATGAGCAAAGCCGCTGATATCGTTATAGAAAAGGGTGACCTGGTCAGGGTCCTTAAGGAAAGGCTCAACAGAAAAAACATGGAGCTTATGGCGTACCATGAGAGCAAGGCGAAGCGCAGTAAAGCGCTCTCGGGGAGCATGCTTGCGAAGAAGAGGTCCGAAATTATAGACAAGCTCATAAAGCAGGCGCTCGCCGAGCAGGGGTTCAATGACCTTAAAAATGTCTGCGTCATAGCGCTTGGGGGTTACGGCAGGAACGAGCTCTGTCCGTATTCCGATGTGGACATCATGTTCCTCTATAAACCCCGCAACAAGACCCTGGCGAAAGAGGCGACGGAGAAGCTCCTCTACCTTCTCTGGGACCTGGGACTCGACGTCGGCCATTCCGTGAGAACGATCGACGAGTGCATAGAGCTCTCTCAGGAAGACGATTCGACGATACTCACTTCACTGCTTGACAGCAGGTTCGTATGCGGCGACGAGCAGCTCCACGCCGACCTGGAAAAAAAAATCTACTACCAGCTCCTCCCTTCCTTCTCGCATAAGTTCATCCAGAGCAAGATCAGGGAGAACGAGCAGAGGATAAACAAGTTCGGCAGGTCGGTATACCTCCTCGAGCCCAATGTAAAGGAAGGCGAAGGCGGTCTCCGGGATATACACTACGCTCTCTGGATCGCCCAGGCCAAGTTTAAGGTCAAAAACTTCTCCGACCTCCTCCCTAAGGGGATACTTATGGAGAACGAAATCAGGATATTCGAAAAGAGCCTGAATTTCCTCCTTCTGGTCAGGTCGGAGCTTCATTACCTCGCCGGCAGGAGAGAGGACAGGCTCGGATTCGAATTTCAGGAAAAGGTCGCCAGGTTTCTCGGCTTCAAAGACGGCGATCTCCCTGCAGTCGAGAGGTTCATGAGGATCTATTACCTCCGCGGCAATGAGCTCAGGGAGCAGTCGAAGAGACTCATAGAAAAATGCATTATGGGACATAGGTCCGGCGTCAGGAGCGCGAAAACAGTGCACCTCGACAACGGCTTTATCATACAGGGCGGAATGCTTTCAACTTCCAACATAAATATCTTTAAGGATAACCCCGCAAACCTGATGCGGGCTTTCGAATATTCGGACAAATATCAGGCGAGGATGAGCAATTACCTTCTCGACCTCATAAGGGAGAACGTGAGCGTCACGAATATGGACGAGAGCGTGAGGTCGAACCCCGAGTTCAACGCTTCGTTCCTCAGGCTGCTCAAGAAGGGAAAGAACGTCGCCGACACCCTTTTCGAGATGAACCGGCTGCGCTTTCTCGGCCATTACATCCCGGAGTTCGGAAAGATAGTCTGCATGGTCCAGCACGACGCTTACCACGTGTACACGGTCGACGTCCATTCCATATTCATGGTGAGGGAGATAGAGAACCTCCTCAACTATAAATACGAAAAAGAGCATCCGCTGCTGACAAAAACAGCCGAATCCCTCCTCAGCAGGCACGTTCTCTATCTCGCGTGCCTCTTCCACGATATGGGCAAGGGGGAGGGGAAGGACCACGCGGATAAAGGGGCGGCGATGATCCCGAAGATCGCGAAGATGCTTGGGCTCAATACGACCGAGACACAACAGCTGGAATTCCTCGTCAAGAACCACCTGTTGATGTCCCATTTCTCGCAGAGGAGGGACATACACGATTACAGCCTCATAGTGAGGTTCGCCAAGGCCGTCAAGACCCTCGAGACACTTTCGCTCCTGTATCTGCTGACGTTCGCGGATATAAAATCGGTCGGCCCGGACGTGTGGACGAACTGGAAGGGGATGCTGCT
>DATIET010000047.1:0-2957 GCA_035455615.1 Thermodesulfobacteriota bacterium | reverse complement strand
GATGCCAGGTCCCGTTTGCCTGGGCTGTTACAGGTGAATAAGCGTTTGCAGCCTCGTCGAACAACTTGTCGAAGTCCCCGTAAAAAGGCCTAAAGCTCCTGAAAGGTTCCCAAACTTTTATTCTCATTTTAATGCCTCCGTTAAAATCGGTTTTAAATTCTTACTCAAAAAATATTCACGGTTCTCGGGTAGTCAAGGAGGATTTTTATAAAATATAAAAATTACGGTTAAGATAATGGCTGCGCATCCGAGGAGGAAAAATAATGCTGACGGCCGAAAGGATAATCAAGCTCTACAATATGAAACCGCTCCCCGGGGAAGGGGGTTATTACGTCGAGACCTACCGTTCCGCGGAGAACATAGAAAGAACGTCCCTTCCGGAGCGGTATGACTCGGATAAATCTCACAGCACGGCAATTTTCTACCTCCTGACCCCCGACACCCGGTCCAGGATACACAGGCTTAAAAGCGACGAGGTCTACCATTTCTATATGGGCGACCCGGTAGAGCTCGTGCTCATACACCCGAGCGGGACTATCAAGGTGATATTTTTAGGACACGACATTAGGGCCGGGCAGTTCGTCCAGGCGGTCGTACCGGCCGGGATATGGCAGGGCGCGTTTCTGCTCGATGGGGGCCGGTTCGCGCTCATGGGTGCAACCGTCGCCCCGGGGTTCGATTTCCCTGATACGGAGCTCGGTGTACGCGAAGAGCTCCTGGAACAATATCCTCAACACAAGGACATCATAATAAGGCTCACCCGGGACTAGAGCTTTACCTCAATGTACGCGTTCTGCTTAATGCCGTCGAGCCATGTTTTTAGCTGAGCTTCGGCTTTTTGCTTGTAAAGGATGTCCGTTATTTCTTTCCTGGTCTGCTCGTCTATCGCTAGTACCTTGTCTGAATCCGCATCGGAGTCCGAATCCTTTTCCACCTTTTCCGACTCGGTCCTTTCGAGGACTTTGATAACGTGGTATCCGGCCGGCGATTCGACAGGGCCGGTTATCCCCCCGACTGGCGTAGCGTCTACAGCTACCTCCAGGGTCTCGATGAGGTCTCCCTTTTTGAAGGAACCCAAGTCCCCGCCTTTATCCGAGGAAAGGTTGTCTTCCGAGTATTCCTTCGCGAGAGCCCCGAAGTCCTGGCCCGATTTGGCGAGCTCCGCGACTTTCCTTGCCTTCTCCTCAGCGTCAGGCGTTCTTGCCGATATGAGTATGTGCGCGATCTTTACCTCTCCAACCTGTGTCTCGGTGACTGCCGTGCCGGTGCTCCCGGGGGGACTCGCACCGTACTTCTCGACGTAATACTCGTTTACTTCTTCTTCCGTGACTACTATTTTGTTCTTAAGCTGCGATTCGAGGAGCTTGTTCCCGAGGGTCTGTAGCCTCCACTGCTCCCTGAAGCTCTCGGGGGTCAGGTTCTGTTTCTTGAGCACCTCCACCATCTGCTCGTCGTTCAGACCGAATTTCTCTTGTACCTGCTTGATGCTGGCGTCGAGCTCGGCTTCGGTGACCTTTATGCCGAGCTTTTCCGCTTCCTGCTCGAAAAGCTTCTGCTCGATCATTTGCTGAAGCACCGAATTTTCGTCTATGGCTTCAGTCGATGTAGGGTTTATGCTGAGCGCCAACTCCCTTACTTCGGACAGGGTTATTACATCGTCATTGACTATCGCGACCACCCGGTCGACCGTCTCTCTCGAATTTGCAGCTCCGGCGAAGGCCGTGAGTGCAGCGATTATACACAGGGTCAATAATCTCATTCTCTTGTTATTCACTTTTCATACTCTCCTCTAGTCTGTCTCTGTAAACCTCGACCCCCGACTCTTCCCTGAGGCCGTAAACGTATTCGACCAGCTTTTCATTAACCAGTATGGATTCTATCTTGCGTCGTACCTGGCCATCCGGAAGGGGCGCCGCCCCTTCGTTTATCTTAATTATAAAGTATCCCCCATCAACTTCCAGCGGATTCGTGATTTCCCCTTTTTTCATACGGAAGAGCTCGTCGTCGATGCCGGGGCCGAAACTGCCCCTTTGTATGTACACTGTCTCCCCGGCTTTTTTCTTCGAAGCCCCGTCGCCGGAGTATCGCATGGCGAGATCTTTCCATTCCTCACCCGCTTTGGCCCTCTCCGACACCTCCCAGGCTCTTGCCAGTGCCTCTTCCTTCGTTATCCCGCTCGCGGGGTCGGTCTTTATGAGGATTTCGCTTATACCGAGCTGCTCGTAATCCTCCCGATGACGTCTGAAATAGTCTTCTATCTCGACGTCGCTCACTTCAAGGTCTTTCAATATTTCCTGTCCGAAGGTCTGGCCGATGAGCTGCTTTTTAAAATTCTCGGTCTTCTCGATTACGTCCTGCCTCTCGTCTATCCCCCGCCTGACGGCCTCCGTGTAAAGGACCTTCTGGTTGATGTATATGTCCAGGAACTCGCTCATATTTTGAGGCGAGGACTGATAGAGCTTTCTTTTCTTAAACGGCATCCTCTCGAGGGCGCGAGAGAGGTCCTCCATCGTTATCTCGTCCCTGCCGACGACTGCGACGACACCGGGCCCGGCTCCTTTTTCTCCCCTCCTCTCCCTCCCGGACTCGTAGAAATTATTGAAATCGCTGCAGCCTGCGAGTAGTGCGATCGCCGTAAAAACGACCATGTATCTCATGCCCGCTTATCTCCTCTTGATCATCTCATTCTGTTTTATTTCGCCGGTCCCGGAGCCCCTCAGCTTCTCGAGCACCTTTCTCGTTTCTCCGAGCGGGTCGGGCTTCTCGAAATAAACTTCCAGTTTGCCGGTCGGTGAAAACCTCCTGTACAGGTCCGATTTGACGGCAAAAAACATGGCGGCCCTCTTCTGCCCGATGTCCGCTTTCTCTATACCCAGTTTTTTCATCAATATCTTGAGGCGTATGACCTCTATGAGTGAAGACGCGGGCGCGGGTATCTCGCCGAACCTGTCCCGGAG
>DATIET010000046.1:0-6895 GCA_035455615.1 Thermodesulfobacteriota bacterium | reverse complement strand
ATGATAGAGTTCTATCAGGCCTACGCCACGTACGAGGACCTGATGGACCTTATCGAGGAGCTCATATGCTCACTGGCTCTTGAAATCAAAGGCACGCTCGTTTTTGAGTACGGCGGCGCCGATATCGACATGACCCGTCCGTGGAAGAGGATAAACGTAATCGAGCACCTCGAAAAAACACTGGGTAAAGAAGTCCTTTCGGACGACGCGAAGCTCTTTCAAAAAGCCCATTCGATCGGGGTCGATCATAAACGTATCAGGGGGAAGGCCCTAGTCGAGATATTCGAGAAGATAGCAGCCGAGGAGCTCGGGAACCCTGCTTTCGTATACGGGTTCCCGCTGGATGTCTCTCCGCTGGCCAGGAAGAACGAAGCCGATCCCGATATTACGGACAGGTTCGAGCTTTACATATTCGGCAGGGAGATCGCGAACGCTTTCTCCGAGCTGAACGACCCGATCGACCAGAAAGAACGGTTCAGGAGCCAGCTCGACCTCAAGCTAAAGGGGGAAGAAGAAGTGCATGAGATGGACGAAGACTTCGTTACGGCTCTCGAGCACGGAATGCCCCCCACCGCCGGAGCGGGCATAGGCATAGACCGTCTCGTTATGCTTTTTACAAACTCACCCTCCATACGGGAAGTCATTTTCTTTCCCCATCTAAGGCCGGAATGAAATACGAATTCTTTATCGGGCTCAGGTACCTGAGCTCCAGGCGTAAACAGAAGTTTGCCTCCATCATCGGACTGATCTCGGTCCTGGGCGTGATCATCGGTGTAATGGCCCTGAACGTGGTCCTTTCGGTCATGGGGGGGTTCGAAGAGGAGCTCAGGGAGAAGATACTGGGCGTAAGCTCCCATATAGTAATACTGAGCTACGACGGACCCATGAAGGATTATTCCAAAATAGAGGACGAGACCCTGAAATTCCCCGGGGTCCTCGGGGCGAGCCCCTTTATATACGGCCAGGGGATGATGGCGAGCGAGAATAACGTGTCGGGCTCCGTCGTACGGGGTATAGACCCCGGGACGGCCGGCAGTGTTACGAATATCGAGCAGGCCCTGGGGAGGGGCGTACTAGGGAGTAAGAACGACGACAAGAAGAGAATATCCGACGAGCAGCTCTCCAGGATGGGAAAGGAGGTGCTCAATAAACTCAATAAGGAAACGGAATCGGGGAAACCGCCGATACTGCTCGGAAAGGAGCTCGCGAACACGCTCGGGGTAATGGAGGGGGACCAGGTCAGCCTCGTCTCTCCGTTCGGCAAGATGGGGCCGTTCGGCGCTACCGCCAAGGTGAAGAAATTTGAAGTAGCCGGCGTATTCGATTACGGTATGATCGAGTACGATTCGTCGATCTCGTATGTCGACCTCAAGGATGCCATGGAGTTCTTCGACATGAGCGGCGAGGTTTCGGGTGTGGAGGTCAAAGTCAGGGATATTTACAACGCAAGGGTTATGAGCGCGGAGCTTGCCTCAATACTGGGCTTCCCTTATTACACGAGGAACTGGGAAGAAGTTAATAAAAGCCTTTTCAAAGCCCTCAGGCTTGAGAGGATAGCGATAGCTATCTTTTTGGGTCTGATTATACTCGTTGCGGCGCTCGATATCGTAAGCGCGCTGACCATGGTCGTGATGGAGAAGGGCAAAGACATAGCCATATTGCGCGCGATGGGGGCGACCAGGAACGGGATATTGAAAATCTTCGTAATTGACGGAATGATCATAGGCATAGTCGGTACCCTGCTGGGCAGTCTTTCGGGCTACGGTATCTGTTACATGCTCAAAACCAGTGAAACTATAAGGAAACTGATTCCTTTTGATAATAATGTCTATCCTATTTCCGAGTTTCCAGTTAAAATTGAACCGTTTTATTTTCTAACGGTGGCATTCTGCAGCATATTGATATGTTTTATCGCAACATTGTATCCGTCATTCCAGGCGTCTCGAAAAGATCCGATAGAGGCACTGAGGTATGAGTGAAGAATGGAGATTCGAGTACGAGGTCTATGGAAGGTGTTTGAAACCGATGGCGGTCGGGTAGAGGCTCTTAAGGGAATTGATCTTGACATATCGGACGGGGAAATGCTTGCGATAATCGGTGTCTCGGGATCGGGGAAAAGCACTCTTTTGCATATTTTAGGAACGCTCGACCAGCCGTCCGCGGGAGAGGTTCATTACGGGGACATCAATGTATTCAAGCAGAACGACAGCGGGCTTGCGTCATTCAGGAACAGGGAAATAGGCTTTGTCTTCCAGTTCCATTATCTACTCCCCGAGTTCACCGCTTTGGAGAACGTGATGATGCCGTGTCTTATTAACGGTTTGAGCTCGGCCCGCGCGCGGGAAATGTCGCTCGACGTGCTGAAGAGGGTCGGTTTGGAGCACAGAGTGGAACACCGTCCGGGGGAGTTGTCTGGCGGGGAGCAGCAGAGGGTAGCGATCGCCAGGGCTGTGGTATTAAAGCCCAAAGTTATACTGGCGGATGAGCCGACCGGGAACCTCGATCTGGATACGGGCTCGTCTATCGTCGACTTGTTTTTGATGCTCAACAAGGAATACGGGATAACATCGGTGCTGGTTACGCACAATCAGGAAATCACCAGGCGGCTCAACAGGAGAATCAGACTTTCCGATGGGAAAATTGTCGATGTCAATTAACTTAAAGGCGGGACGCGCGGTCGTTGCAGTCGCTCTGCTGCTGTTTCTGTGCTCGTTATGCCGGGAAACCGCATCGGGACAAGACGCGGGCAGTAAGGAGACGCCCGCCGCGGATACTGTCAAGGGGCCCGAAGACGGCGCCGCCGAGAGCGGGGAGACCCCCCAGCCTCAGGTTAGTCAGGAACAGGACAAAATAATCCAGATAAAAATAGAAGGGAACCTCCGTGTGGAAACGGAGCTGATAGGGCTTAATATTTCTTCAAAGGTAGGCGAGCCATTCTCGGCTGCGACCGTCAGGGACGATATAAAGAAGCTTTATAAGCTCGGAAACTTCGAGGACGTATCGGCCGATACCGAAAAGACCCCCGAGGGGATAATCCTCATTTATAAGGTTAAGGAAAAGCCCGTAGTCGCCGACCTCAGAATCAAGGGAAACAAGGACATAAAGAGCGATAAGATCCTTGAGGTCATAGACGTCAAGGAAGGGCGAATTATAGACCTCAGCAAGGTAAAGCAGAGCCAGGAAGCCATAAGCGCCCTCTACGCTCAAAGCGGCCTCGTGGGAACGGTGGTCGATTACAGCATCGAGCCCGAGGGGGAGGGGACGGTAAGCGTCACTTACGAAATACAAGAGGGTAAGAAGGCCTATATCAAGAAGGTGATATTCGTCGGGAACGAAAAGCTGAAGACCAAAATAGTGAAGAAGGGCTTGTACTCCAAACCAAAGGGCATGTTCTCCTTCATCTCGAAGAAAGGTCTCTACAACCCTCAGGAAATCGATAATGATTCCGAGAGGATAAGGGTAACATATATCGACAACGGGTTTCTCGACATAAAGGTGAGCAAGCCTGAAATAGTATATAGCGATGAGGAAAAGGGTTATATAATTACATTTAAAATCGACGAGGGCGATCAGTATAAAGTCAGCGAGCTCTCGTTCACAGGGGATATGATAGTACCCGAAGAAGAGCTTCGCGCGACCCTCAGACTCAAGAGCGGGGAAGTCTTCAGGGGGAGCCTCCTTGCCCAGGACATAGCGGGGCTGACGACTTTTTACGGCGACAAGGGCTACGCGTTCGCCAACGTGGAGCCCGCATTCAAGCTCAACAGGCAGGAACTTACTGTAGCGGTACAGTTCAGAATCGAAAAAGGGCCTGAGGTATACGTGCGGCAAATCGATATTGTCGGCAACACCAGAACGAGAGACAAGGTAATCAGAAGAGAAATACCCATCGAGGAAGATCAGTTATTCAACGCCACAGAGGTACAGGCTATCAAATCGAGGGTCACGAGGCTCGGGTTTTTCGAGGACAACGTGGAAGTCGCTACGGACAGGGTTCCCGGGACCGAGGATCAGATAGATATCAAGGTAAAGGTCGAAGAAAAGCCGACCGGGTTCTTCAGCATCGCCGGAGGGTTCAGCTCTGTCGAGACCTTTATTTTTGCGGGCCAGATTCAGGAAGCCAACCTTTTCGGATACGGGAAGAGGCTAACTTTGAATGCGCAAATAGGCGGTGTGACACAACTATTTTATGTAAATTATCAGGACCCGCACTTCCTCGACACCGACTTCACACTCGATGTCCTCGGGTTCAGGACCGACAGGCAGTTCAGGGACTTCGACAGGAGCTCGTTCGGCGGAAGCATAACAATCGGCAGGTACCTGTGGAGAGACCTGAGGGGCAATATAACGTACAGACTCGAAGACGTGAAGATCGGGGATATAGACGAAAACGCGAGACTTATTATTACAAGGTCGAAACAGACGATCAGCAGCATCGGTTTCGGTCTGGTCTGGGACTCGAGGAACAATCTTCTCGACCCGAGCGCCGGGAACCTTAGTGAAACCGAAATCGAGTCAGCGGGCGGCCCGCTGGGTGGAAATACTGATTTTATTAAATATACTGTATCATCGAGGCAATGGTTCCCCTTATGGCTCGGTACGGTATTGACGGTAAGGGGGACTTACGGAGTAATCGATTTCAGGAACAACGGCAACGACCTGGTCGTAGGTGAAAGGTTCTTCCTCGGCGGGCCGAACACCCTCAGGGGCTACGGATTCAGAAGGGTGGGCCCGAGGGTCCCTGCCGCTGACGGCAGCTTCGTAATTATCGGCGGCGTTCAGCAACTCCTGTTTTCGGTCGACTATATCTTCCCGATCCTGCCTTCGGCGGGGTTGAAAGGGGCGGTATTCTTCGATATGGGAGACGCGTTTAACGACGGGCAGGACGTGACCATAAACCCGAACGACCTGAGAAAGGACGTAGGCTTCGGCGTGAGATGGGTGTCTCCGCTCGGCCCGCTGAGACTCGAAGTGGGATTCCCGCTCGGAGACAGACTGCCCGGCGAGGATCCATACGAAATTCAGTTTACTATTGGAACATTATTTTAAATTTTAAGGAGGTATAAGAAATGAGGGTATTGTTACTTGTGTTAGGTTTGTTGTTGCTGACACCTGTTGTTTCATATTCACAGACAAACAAGATAGGTGTTATCGATTTACAGATGGTTATAGCGAATTCGAAGGCGGGTAAGGCTGCAAAGTCCGCATTTGAAGCCGAGTTCAAACAGAAACAGCAGATCATCGAGAGCAAGAACTCCCAGCTCGAAGCGCTGAAAAACGAGTTCATTCAGAACGGACCCGTCATGAACGAAACGACGAGAAAACAGAAGGCGGAACAGATCGACCGTCTCGATAAAGACCTTCAGAGATCGAGGGCTGACTTCAGGGACGAGCTCCAGAGGAGGGACTATGAGCTTCTGGAGAAAATTTTAAAGGATCTCGATGGCATACTCCAGTCTATCGGCACCTCCGAGGGCTATACGATAATTATCGAAAAGACCGAGGGCGGCGTCATTTACTCAATTCCGTCGATCGATATAACCCAGAAGGTTATACAGGCTTACGACGCCAAGAACTAATGCTTGACGGAACTGTTACAGACGGGAGCAGCTTGAATATTTTAATTGATAGAGAATCTATCAAGACCCATATCCCCCACAGGGACCCGTTTCTATTTGTCGATGAGGTCCTAGAGCTTGAACGCGGGGCAAGGATCGTGGCGGTCAGGAAATTCCGCCCGGAGGAGGAGTTTTTCAGGGGCCATTTCCCCGGAAGTCCGATCGTCCCGGGGGTGATAATAGTTGAAGCGATGGCTCAGGCAGGCGGAGTTCTTTATAACGCTTCGTTTACGGAGGAGCGAATATCCAAAGGGCAGACGGGGGCTTACCTGGCCGGAATCGAGAAAGTGCGTTTCAGAAAAGCCGTCTACCCGAACGATCTCCTGAAGATGGACGTGAGGATCCTGAAGATGCGGTCAAAGATCATAATATTCGCCGGGGAGGCTAGCGTCGGGGACTCAAAGGTTGCGGAAGCGGAAATTATGGTTTCGCTCTATTAATTTATTTAAAATCACATCCTTACCTTGACAGTGTTCACTTTTTCATGTTAATATACGTGGTTTCATATAGACGGGCAAATTCTATCTAATTTCATATTAAATGGAGAATCCATCGGAGCTATAGATTAGTAAACGCTGGCGTAGCTCAGTGGTAGAGCAGCTGATTTGTAATCAGCAGGCCGGGGGTTCAAATCCCTTCGCCAGCTCCATAGGAAAAATGTCGCAATTACAGGGATTTATATACAATTTAACCGGAGGGGAGGTGGCTGAGCGGTCAAAAGCAGCAGACTGTAAATCTGCCGGTGCAAGCCTACGTAGGTTCGAATCCTGCCCTCCCCAGAGAACTGATAATAGTGATAGGGCATACCGGCTGTTTGTAACGGTGAACAAGCTCAAGGCGGGCTGCAATGCTTATAAAGCGGGAGTAGCTCAGTTGGCTAGAGCATCAGCCTTCCAAGCTGAGGGTCGCGGGTTCGAATCCCGTCTCCCGCTCATTGCTAACTACGCCCACGTAGCTCAGTCGGCAGAGCACATCCTTGGTAAGGATGAGGTCAGCGGTTCAAGTCCGCTCGTGGGCTCCATATTGTGCATGGCAACATGTTCGTTAATCCATTAAGGAGGTATTAACAGGCGATGTCAAAGGAGAAATTTGCGCGGGGCAAGCCGCACTTGAACATAGGGACGATAGGGCACGTTGACCACGGGAAGACTACGCTTACGGCGGCGATAACGAAGGTGCTGAGCAAGGCCGGGGGTGCGAAGTACGTGGAGTTTTCGGAGATAGACAAGGCGCCTGAGGAGAGGGAGCGTGGAATAACGATCAACATAGCGCACGTG
>DATIET010000045.1:0-20189 GCA_035455615.1 Thermodesulfobacteriota bacterium | reverse complement strand
AGTACCACAGACGGGGATTTAACTCAAGTGGGGGGGGAGGAATGAGATGAGATTACAGCGTTTGACTTTGCAACAACGGATAATGAAGGATCGCGGCTGGAAGCCGTTCCTACAACAAGCTCAGGATAAGGTACGACGTGCTTCGACAGGCTCAGCACGAACGGGTTATTTAAATAACCGGAACTGAAACCAATTACCGTTTGATTGAAAGCTGATCAGGTGAATTGTTTCAGGAAACGGATGTCGTTCTCGAAGAAGAGTCTTATGTCGTTAATGCCGAATTTGAGCATGGCGATCCTTTCGATCCCCATGCCGAAAGCGAAGCCCGAGTATTTATCGGGGTCGTAGCCTACGCTCTTGAAGACCTCGGGGTCGACCATTCCGCAGCCGAGAATCTCGAGCCAGCCCGTGTTCTTGCACACCCTGCACCCCTTCCCCCCGCAGATCAGGCACGCTATGTCGACTTCGGCGCTCGGCTCCGTGAACGGGAAGAAGCTCGGTCTGAACCTTACCCCTACGCCCTCTCCGAAAACGAGCCTGACGAATTCGGTCAGCACCCCCTTCAAATCCCCGAATGTCACGCCTTCGTCGACGAGGAGCCCCTCTATCTGGTGGAACATCGGGGTGTGGGATATATCGCTGTCGCATCTGTACACCTTCCCCGGGGCGATGACTTTCACCGGGGGCTTCCGCTTCTCCATGACGCGTATCTGAACGGGGGAGGTATGGGTCCTGAGGACTATTTCGTCGGATACGTAGAACGTATCCTGCATGTCCCGCGCCGGGTGGTTCTTGGGGATATTGAGCGCCTCGAAGTTATAGTAGTCGGTCTCGACTTCGGGACCCTCGGCGACCTCGAACCCCATTCTCTCGAATATGGCCGTTATCTCCTCCATGACCTGCGTGATGGGGTGTCTCGCGCCTACGGGATTACCCCTTCCCGGAAGCGTGACGTCTATCTTCTCTTCATAGAGAGAGCGCCTCTTCTTCTCTTCCCTGAGCGCATCGAGCCTCCGCTCGATGAGATCCTCGACGAAGGTCTTGGTCTCGTTTATGAGCTTGCCCATGCGCGGGCGGTCTGAGTCGGGTATATCCTTCATTCCCTTTAATATGTCGGTGATGACACCCTTCCGCCCGACGAACTTCGCCTTGAGGTTCTGTAGGGATATCTCGTCGTTTACGGAATTGAGCTCGGCTTCCGCCTGTTTTTTAACGTCTTCGAGCACGTCTATCATCGATTCACTCCGGTAAAATCATCGAAATCCGGACAATAATCTACCATAACGAGAATTTACATCTACTCCCGCGCATGAATTACGAAAAGTCAGGGGGAGCGGCGAAAGGGGTGAAATACGCCGTTTACGGGCTATTGGGAAAGATTTCAATTGTTGAGCACGGCCAGTACGGTTATCGCGATCATCGCTATGCCGACGGCGCCCTTTGAAATAGTACCGGCGACCCTGCCCAAGAATGCCCCCCAACCCGATTTTATGGCCTCGTCCATCTTTTTTCCCTGTGAGAGCTCCATCAAAATAGCCCCGGCAAACGCCCCGGCAAACGCGCCGATGACGGCCCCTATGCCGAAAAAGAACGGCGCCCCCATGACGGCGCCTATAATACCGAAGATTATAGAGCCCACTATGGCCCTGTTGCTGGACTCGTACTTCTTCGACCCCAGTATGCCGAGAAGGAACTCTATCAGCTCCCCGGCGAGGGCGAGAACGACAAGAATGATAATGACACTGACTGTTATATCGCTGAAACCGCCGTACCAGCCGTAGAGGACGGAGGCCCCCAGTATGAAGAAAGTTCCCGGGAGCCCGAATACGAGGGAAACGAGACCCGCGAGCGAAATGAGAATGTATAAGGCGAGAACGACGTAATCCATCACTTAAATAGATTTACCCGCAAAACCCTTTTTTCCAACTGATAATTTAGCTCTTCGGTGTCATGCATCTCGTCAAGTAAACACCAAGTGCCCAATATCCGGCCCCAAATCAGCTCACGGCCCGTTTACGGGAGTATAAGAAATAGATAGCGAACCCGATCAGCATCCAGATAATGAGCCTGAGCCATGTATCCATAGGAAGCGCCGCCATCTGAAGGAAGCTCACTACCGCGCCAAGCGCCGGGATAACGGGAAAGAAAGGGACCTTAAACGGCCTCGGGAGCTCAGGGTCCGTATAGCGCAGCACGAGCACGCCGACACAGACTATAACGAAGGCGAACAGTGTGCCTATAGAGACAAGCTCCCCTAAAACACTCAGGGGGAATATCCCCGCGAAAAATGAAGCGGCGATACCCGTAAGAATCGTCGTGAAAACCGGCGTCCTGAACACCGGGTGTATGGCGGCGAAGCGTCCCGGCAGCATTCTGTCCCGCGCCATGGAATAGAATATCCTCGTCTGCCCGAAGAGGAGCACGAGGATGACGGACGTGAGACCCGCGATCGCGCCTATTTTTATCAGCGGACGGAGCCAGTAGAGCTTTTCGCCCATAAAATTGACGGCAACCGCGATCGGATCAGGCACGTTCAGCATGGAATACTTCACTACACCTGTTAAAACAAGCGCTACTACGATATATAAAACAGTCGCGACCAGGAGGGAGCCCAGGATGCCGATTGGGACGTTGCGCTGGGGGTTTCGGGTCTCCTGAGCGGCCGTGGAAACCGCGTCGAAGCCTATGTATGCGAAGAATATCACGCCCGCGCCCCGGAGAACCCCGCTCCAGCCGAAATGACCGAACGCTCCCTCGTTAGGGGGTATGAAAGGCTGCCAGTTCTCGCGGTTAATATAAAAAAATCCTATTCCGACAAAGACCAGAAGAACGGTGAGTTTGATTATTACGATAACGCTGTTTGCCGCGGCGGATTCCCTTATACCTATGACCAGGAGCGACATCATCGAGAGCACTATGAAGATCGCGGGCAGATTGATTACGGCGCCGGTGAGCGCCCAGCCCATACGAGGGTCATGGGCCAAAGGCGCTTTAGATAATACCTCGGGAATCATTATACCGAAGTCGTTAAGGAAGCTGACGACGTACCCGGACCAGCCTACGGATACGGTCGAGCTTGCGAAGAGGTACTCGAGAACGAGGTCCCATCCGATCACCCAGGCGATAAATTGCCCGAGCGTGGCGTACGCATACGTATATGCGCTTCCGGAAACGGGGATCATCGAGGCCATTTCCGCGTAACAGAGCCCGGCCAGGACACATCCGAAACCGGATAGGACGAAAGAGAGGGATATCGCGGGTCCCGCGTACTGAGCGGCCGCCTGGCCCGTGACTACAAAAATCCCGGCGCCGATAATTATACCAATGCCGAGGCTCACCAGATCGAGCGGACCGAGCACACGTTTTAAACCGTGCTGCTCGTCGTCCGCTTCAAGCGTTATCTGGCTTATATTCTTTCGTTTCAGGAGTTGTTTTAACATCAACAGGGCCTCCTGAATATTACTATCTAAAAACTAGATAAACAACGGCGCAAGCACGAGCGTGATCGTCGAAAGGAGCTTGATCAGCACGTGGATGGAAGGGCCCGCCGTGTCCTTGAACGGGTCGCCGACCGTATCGCCCACTACCGTAGCTTTATGCGTCTCCGATTTCTTGCCGCCGTAATTCCCCATCTCCACGAATTTCTTTGCGTTATCCCATGCGCCGCCGCCGTTATTCATGAGAGTCGCGAGCAGTATGCCGCCAATGGTGCCCACCATCAGGAATGCGGCCACCGTCTCTGCCCCGAGACCGAACTGTTTGAATACGAGTCCTACAGCTATTGGCATGCAGACCGCGAGAAGACCGGGAGGGATCATCTCCTTAAGAGCGCCCTTCGTAACGATATCGACGCACCTGGCGTAGTCGGGCTTGGAAGTGCCCTCGAGGATGCCCGGGTTTTCCTTGAACTGGGCGCGTACGTCGCTGATTACATAATACGCCGCCCTGGCTACCGCCCTTATCGCGAGCGCGCTGAAGAGGAACACGAGCATAGCACCCAAGAGGCCACCTACGAAGACCTGTACCTGCGCTATGTCAACGGTGTCGAAAACCTTTCCCGTGATGTGCGAAACCTCGTCCATATAAGCCGAGAAGAGAAGGAAAGCCGCGAGAGCGGCGGAGCCGATCGCGTATCCCTTCGTGAGGGCCTTCGTCGTGTTTCCGACAGCATCGAGCCTGTCGGTCTTGTTTCTTATCTCTTCAGGCTGCTTGCTCATTTCGACTATACCGCCCGCGTTGTCCGTAATAGGCCCGAATGTATCCATAGCAAGGATGTATGCCGCAGTACCGAGCATACCCATCGTGGCGATTGCAGTACCATAGAGACCCGCGGCGTTCCGGGAAATATCCGTAAACTCCTGAAGTCCGTAAATCCCGCAGTAATATGAGCTTACAAGCGCTGCTGATATAGCGAGCACGGGAAGGGCGGTGCATTCGAGGCCTACCGCGAGACCGGCTATGATGTTCGTAGCTGGACCCGTCTGAGACGCCTCGGCTATAAATTGCACCGGACGGTACCTGTATTCCGTGTAGTACTGTGTGATGTATACGAACGCGATGCTGGTCGCGATACCGATCACGCCCGAGAGGAACAGATATAGGTTGTTGTTGAGCAGGATGTAGGTCGCAACGAAGAACCCCGCAGCCGCAAGGAGGCACGTAATATAGTATCCGCGGTTAAGCGCCCCCATCGGGTCTTCGCTCTCATTCTTCAGCCTGACCATGCCGATCCCGATCATACTCGCTATGAGACCGAAGGCACGGGCGACGAGCGGGAAGAGTATGCCCTTGATTCCGAAGTGAGGGAATAGTGCAACGCCCAAAATCATGGCGCCTATGTTCTCGGCCGCCGTCGACTCGAAGAGGTCGGCTCCACGGCCTGCGCAGTCCCCGACGTTGTCTCCCACGAGGTCCGCGATAACGGCGGGGTTCCTGGGGTCGTCTTCGGGTATTCCGGCCTCGACCTTACCCACGAGGTCGGCTCCTACGTCGGCCGCTTTCGTGTAGATACCGCCGCCCAGCTGTGCGAACAGCGCGACGAAGCTCGCCCCGAATCCGTAACCGACTATAAGATACGGAACCCTCTTCAGCTCTTCGGCATTCTCACTGTATCCGCCGTAGAGGACGAAGAGGATACCGACGCCGAGAAGACTCATGGCGACTATCGTTATGCCGGATACAGCCCCGCCCCTGAATGAAATCCTGAGCGCCCTGTCGAGACTCGACCTCACGGCGCTTGCGGTACGTATGTTGGTCCTGATCGATATCCACATACCGATATAGCCGGCGAGAGCCGAGCAGCCCGCTCCGAATAGAAACGCTACAGTGGTACGCCATGCGGTGTCCTTATCGCCGGCGAGGAACCAGTAAACCAGGAACATCAGGGCCGCGAGAGCGAGACTCATCATGATGATCGTAGAGTATTGTCTCTTGAGAAACGCCTCGGCTCCTTCCTTAATCGCGTTACTTATCTCCTGCATCGCGGAAGTGCCCGTATCGGAACCGAGCACATACTTCGCAAGATATCCCGCGAATGCCAGAGAAAGCACGCTTATGCCTAAAACAAGCAAAATTAACGAGTGGCTGCTTATCTCCATATCAAATTCTCCTTTGTTTTATCGATAACATTCTATAATTTTCAGATTATTGTTTTGCGGGAAGAGGAGGGCAAACCGGGGGTCTTACTAGGTATGCTGGAACTGTTTGAAATTAAAAATAAAAATGAGCGGAACACACATTCCCGGCAGGTACTATTATTAAAGTGTCCGTACCTCAATCGAAGCAATTTATATCCTCATTCCTCCCAAAGATGCGGAAAACATATCAGAATATGCAATAAAGTCAAGGAATACGAGCGGGGACGATTAAACAGACACACGCGGGCGATAATCCGGCTATGATTTTTTGAGTTTATAATTCATTTGCTGTATCTTGTTACCCTGCGACGCACGTTTTAATGCTTAAAGTCATATGTGAAAACTAATAAGCACAGCATGCAAAAATTTACCGTGATTATCTTTGTCTACACCTGTATGAGCCCTGCTGCGAGGTCAATCCGATGACCATACACGCCATGCCTCTAGTCGTGGCCGCACTCTGCGTCATGGTGATTTTCTACAGGTATTACCACGCATTTATCGCCGCCAAGGTCGCGGTGCTCGACGATTCACGAAAAACCCCCGCCTATACCATGTACGACGGTCAGAACTACTTCCCGACGAACAAGTGGGTGCTCTTTGGGCACCATTTCGCAGCCATCACCGGAGCGGGGCCCCTGATAGGTCCCGTCCTCGCCGCCCAGTTCGGCGTGCTGCCGGGCTATCTATGGATACTTATTGGCGTAGTGCTGGCAGGGGCGGTGCACGATTTCATCATATTCTTCGCCTCGGTAAGACACGGGGGGAAGTCTCTTGCGGAGATAGCAAAGACCGAGATCAGCCCGCTCTCCGGGATCATAGCCTCGATCGCCGTCCTTTTCATACTGGTCGTCGCATTGGCGGGACTCGGGCTTGCGGTTGTGAACGCGCTCGCGGAAAGCTCGTGGGGGGTGTTCACCATCGGGTGTACTGTACCGATCGCCTTCTTCATGGGTCTTTACATGTACAGGTTCAGGAAAGGAAGGATAGTGGAAGCCACGGTAATAGGCGTAATCCTCCTTTTACTGGCCGTCTATTTCGGGAAAGACATAGCCCACTCCCCGCTCGCGCCCTATTTCACCCTCCCCAAAGCCAAGATCACCTTGTTCATTCTCATCTACGGCTTTACGGCCTCTATACTTCCCGTCTGGCTCCTCCTGTGTCCGAGGGACTACCTGAGCTCATTTATGAAGATAGGAACCATCGTATTCCTCGCTGCCGGGATCGTTATTGTCGACCCGGAGCTGAAAATGCCGGCCGTGACCGAGTTTATAAAGGGCGGGGGGCCGATAATTCCGGGCGCGCTGTTCCCCTTTACATTTATAACCATCGCCTGCGGCGCGATCTCCGGGTTCCACGCGCTCGTCGCCTCGGGCACCTCCCCCAAGATGGTCTCCAAGGAATCGGACATTAAGACGATAGGGTTTGTCGCGATGCTGATAGAGGGATTCATCGCAATCCTCGCGCTCATCGCCGCAACCGCACTTTTCCCGGGCGATTATTTCGCCATAAACGTCCCGGGGCCCATATTCGAGACGCTCGGACTCAGCACTGTGAACCTCGACCACCTCTCGGCTCAGGTCGGGGAGACGCTCAACGGAAGGACCGGAGGGGCGGTTTCGTTAGCTGTCGGCATGGCGCAGATATTCACTGCGCTACCGGGGATGAGCCACCTGATGGACTACTGGTACCACTTCGCGATAATGTTCGAGGCGCTCTTCATACTGACTACGATCGATACTGGAACGAGGGTCGCGAGGTTCATGATACAGGAATTCGGGGGAAGGTTTTACAAGCCATTCGAGAGGGTCGACCACCTGCCTTCGGCGGTCATATCGAGCGCGCTGATCTCATGCGCGTGGGGGTACTTCGTCTTCACGGGAAGCATAAGCACGATCTGGCCCATGTTCGGGACGGCGAACCAGCTCCTGGCGGGTATAGCCCTCTGTGTGGGCACGACATTCATAATAAAGTTAGGCAGGGCGAGATACGCTTGGGTTACAATCGTGCCGATGGCTTTCGTAATGGCGACGACGCTCACAGCCGCGTGGCTGAACATCACAAATAACTTCTTACCCCTCACTAGGAAGGAAGGATTCGCCGTACAGGGTTACGTGAACATCGTTTTCACGGCCGTCATTATGATATGCGCGGTGGTGATACTCATCGACTCGATAAGGGTATGGACGAAGGCGCTCCCTGCCGAAAAGAAAGAGGGACCTCTCCAACAAAAGGAGGCGGCTCATGATTAGCGGCTCGACCGTTATCATAGTGAGGGAGAGCGATTCGGGGAGCGGATGCATATGCTGCACGGGAGGGATGGGGGACCATGCGAAGAAGGAACCCTCGTATCATGAGATCAGGGCATCGGCGGTGGAATGCGGGAAGCTCCACAGGGAGATACGCGAGAGGTACGGGGAAGAGGAAGTCGAGATAATACAGATCGAGCCTAAAGACTATATATACGTCGTGCCGAGGCTGATTAAAGACTTATTAAAATACCGCGGGCCGTTTCTTTCTTCTCTAAGGACGTTATTGCTCTGGTATCCGGTGCCTGCAGTAATCGTGAACGGGAAAGTGGTCGGAAAGGGAAAAGTCCCCGGCGCAGAGGTGCTTTATGAGGAGCTCGAAAAGACTATCCGCCCCGGCTAAACCGTAAGCCCCCTCTTTTTTCTCCAGTATATTACGATCGCGCTCGCCACAAAAACAGAAGAGAAAGTCCCGACGAGGACTCCGACGATCAATGCGAAAGCGAAATCGTGTATTACGGAGCCTCCCAGGAAGAACAGGGATAGCAGGACGATGAAGACGGTCGAACTCGTCAAAATCGTTCTCGACAAGGTTTGATTGACGGAATCGTTAACTATCTCTTCGAAAGTCGCTCTGCCGCCCTTCTTCATATTCTCCCTGATCCTGTCGAATATGATAATCGTATCGTTCACCGAATAACCGATCACAGTCAGGAGAGCCGCTATGATTGTCAGAGTGAATTCCTTGTCCGTAATAGATACGGCTCCGATAGTTATGATAGTATCGTGCAAGAGCGCAATGACAGCGCCCAGTGCAAAAGCGAATTCGAACCTCAGCATTACGTAGATCAGTATCCCCACACACCCGAGCAGGATCGCTATAATTGCCTTTTCGATCAATTCCGCGCCGACCTTGGGCCCTATATAATCCACCCTCAGGATCGAACCGCCTTTGAATTCCGGATCGCTGCTCATAATACCCTCGAGTACCTTCTGAAAAGACTGAATCTGCTCGAATTTAACGAGGTCGGCGGAAAACCTGATTAAATACTCGTTATCCCCCTGAAGGCCTATCCTCTGGACCTCGTCGGGCGGGTAGCCCGCTTTATCGAGGGTGCTTTTGATCTGCTCCAGACCCACGTCCTTTGTAAGCTTTATATGAATTTCGGAGCCGCCCGTGAACTCCACCCCCCAGTTTGGACCTTTATGGTATATGAGCGAACCGATTGAAATTAGAATCAGCACAGCCGACACGATGACGGCTTTCCTCATTTTCCCCACGAAATCTATATGAGTGCCAGGTTTAATTAAATCCAAGTTGCGATCTCCTCCAGAATATTCCCTTAGATGCTTAAGGCAGGGGCTTTCCTGTCCTGATAAATCAAATTGGTGATAACGCGAGCCACGACTACGTTGCTGAATACGGTCGATATAATACCGATCGAAACCGTCGCCGCGAAACCCTTTATCGGCCCGGTGCCGAACCAGAACAGAATGAGAGCCGTAATGAGCGTTGTGATGTTCGCGTCAAGAACCGTCCATAGGGACCTGGCGTAACCGGCGTCTATTGCTGCGATCGGTGATTTCCCCGTCCTCAGCTCCTCCTTGATCCTCTCGAGTATAATAATGTTCCCGTCGACCGCCATGCCCATTGTGAGGACTAGCCCCGCTATACCGGGAAGAGTCAGCGTTATGCCGAATGCGGAAAGGAACCCTAGGATAAAGAGCATGTTTAAGGCCAGCGCAAGGTCGGAAACCACACCCTGCAGTCTGTAAAAGAAAACCATGAATATTATGACGAGCACGCCCCCGACTGCCATCGACATCATGCCGCTTTCAA
Organism: Thermodesulfobacteriota bacterium; assembly: GCA_035455615.1. Classification (GTDB taxonomy): domain Bacteria; phylum Desulfobacterota_D; class UBA1144; order Nemesobacterales; family UBA2774; genus 2-12-FULL-53-21. Next base: position 10,464 of record DATIET010000045.1, on the reverse strand, counting down.
TGGAATCCCTGCCGAGCGACGGGCCCACCGTCCGTTCCTGCTCCACGGTAACAGGCACCGGAAGGGCGCCTGAACGCAGAACGAGCGCGAGGTCCTTTGCTTCCTCGGTCGTAAAACTACCGGTGATCCTGCCCTGTGCCGCGATCCTCTCCTGGATAGTGGGCGCAGATTTAATCGTGCCGTCAAGCACAATGGCGAGTCTTTGCCCGATATTCTGTTCAGTGAGCTCGCCGAACTTACTCGCGCCCTCTCCGTTGAAGTTAAAGCCCACAGCCGGCCTGCCGAATTCATCGAAGATAAGCCGCGCATCCGTTAAGGACCCTCCCGTCACCGGCGAATCGGCGGTAGCAATAAAGAATTTCTCGTTCTCGGTGCCCGTATCTCCGGGGATGAGCATCAGGGCCTGGGCATTAAGCTCGTCGGGCTTCTTAACGCCGTATTTGGCGAGCAGTACGTCCTCGTCCACACCCGTATCCCTGACGATCTTGAACTCCAGGACCGCCGAGCGCTTGATTATGTCGATAATCCTCTGCCTGTCCTTCTCGGACGCACCGGGGACCTGAATCAGTATCCTGTCGGCTCCGGCTTTCTGTATAGAAGGCTCGACAAGCCCAAGCTCCTGAACGCGGTTCTCGATGACCTGTTTCACCTGATCGATAGCCCTGACCTGTACGTCGTCCAGGTAGGAACCGTTGAGAACGAATGCGAGAGAGAGGCCGGATTCGTTTAAATCGGCCCTGTCGCTGAAGTTCTCTTCCGCGATCTTCGCACCTTTGTCGAGGTCTTCCTTGGTGAAGAACTGCAGCGTCAGATCGTCGCCTTTTATTTCAGAACCCTTTATGAGTATTTTTTCACCCTTCAATTCCTGAGTCATAAAATCCTTAATGCCGTTAAGCTCGTGATCGACGGCCTTCTCCGTATCGACGCCTATCAACAGGAAGATACCGCCCCTCAGGTCGAGTCCGAGCCTGATACCCCTGTCCGGGAATATCTTTCCCCACCAGCCCGGAAGAGAGTCGCCCGCGATCGTGGGAATCAGGAGAAGCGCGGACAGCACGCTGAAGACGATAATCGTGATAATCCATCCTCTGGAAGCTCTCATTTCTTGGATTTATCCTCCTTGGACTCTTCCTTCCCCTGGCCCTCGAGACCGGTGATGCCGGTGCGTGCGATACGGATGCTTACGCCCTTAGATATCTCGAGAGTCACTATATCGTCTTCCGAAATGTTCATTATCTTACCGTAGATACCGCCTGCGGTGATGACGTTGTCCCCGCGCTTCAGGCTCTTGAGCATTTCTTCCTTTTTCCTGGTCTGCTTCTGCTGGGGCCTCAGTATGAGGAAATAAAACAGGACGAATATCAGTACGAACGGCAGGAAAGCGAGAGGGGAGCCGCCTGCCCCGCCTTCGCCTCCGGGCGCCATACACCCGCCCATCGTCATTAATGCTATGGATATTATCGCTATTACATTTTTATACACTAATCTATACCTCCAGGGGATTTTACCCTATTTAATAATACCGAGAAATCTCCGCGGGCAATGCTTTCTCTGATATCGGTCATTAATTTGCCGTAATAGCTGAGGTTATGAAGAGTGAGGAGACGCAGTACCAGTATTTCCTTCGACATATAGAGGTGTCTCAGATAAGCTCTCGAGAAATTCCCGCACGTGTAACACCCGCAATTTTCGTCAATCGGACCCTCATCCTCCGCGTACCGGGCATTTTTTATAACCAGTTTTCCGCGACTTGTAAAGAGAGTGCCGTTCCGCGCGTTGCGCGTGGGTATTACGCAGTCGAAGAGATCTACCCCCGCCGAAACCGCCTCGGCTATGTCCCCGGGTTTCCCGAGGCCCATCAGATACCGCGGTTTTTCGGGGGGGAGATGCGTCAGTGTTGATTCGGTGATTTCGTAGGTTTTTGAAGAATCCTCCCCGATCCCGAGCCCGCCGAGAGAATACCCGTCGAACCCGATCCCGGTGAGCCCCTCCGCGGATTCGCGCCTCAGGTCCGTGTAGACGCCCCCCTGAACTATTCCGAAGAGGGCGTTATCATGCCTTTTTTTTGCCTCTTTGCAGCGTTTCGCCCAGCGGGTAGTCAGACCGACCGATTTTTTCATGTATTCGTGCTTCGAGGGGTATGGCGGGCATTCGTCGAGGCACATCATTATATCGACACCGAGAGACTCCTGTATCTCGATGCATTTCTCAGGTGTAAGCACATGCCTGCTCCCGTCGAGATGGGACTGAAATACAATCCCCTCCTCCTTGATCTTTCTGGTTTTGGAGAGGCTCAGTACCTGGAATCCGCCGCTGTCGGTCGTTATCGGGTGGGGCCATGACATGAACCTGTGAAGCCCCCCCAATTTTTCTATTGTTTTGTGCCCGGGGCGGAGGTACATGTGGTAGGCGTTCACAATGACCATCTCGAAGCCGAGCGACTCGACTTCGGCGGGACTGAGCGACTTTACCGAAGCCTGCGTCGCCACGGGCATGAACGCGGGCGTATCGACAGAGCCGTGGGCGGTATGGATTCTGCCCAGCCTGGCGCCTGTTCCGGTATCACGTTTTAGTATTTCGAATCTGAACATATCGGGGCTGACTTCGGATCACTTTAGAGAAATCAACGGGAAAGAGCGCAATCTCCGGTCAAAGGTTAAGGACGTCCTTCATAGTATAAACCCCGGGCGGCTTACCGCAGATCCATTTAACGGCCCGGAGGACCCCCTTTGCGAAATTGTCCCTGCTGAAGGCCCTGTGGGTAAGCTCTATTCTTTCACCCTCGCCCAGGAACATGACGGTGTGCTCCCCGACCACGTCTCCGCCCCTGAGAGACTGTATGCCGATCTCATGCTGTTTCCGCTCGCCTACCCTCCCGTGCCTCTCGAATCTGGCGACCTCCTGGAAATCCCTGCCCAGGCCCTCCGAGGCGGCCTGCCCGATCATCAACGCCGTGCCGCTCGGGGAATCGACCTTATGCTTGTGGTGGGCCTCTAGGATCTCGACGTCGTATTCGTCTCCCAGCGTGCGCGCGAGTATCCTGGTCGCTTCAATCATCACGTTGACGCCGATGCTCATATTGGCCGAAACCACGCAGGGAAAACCCCGGCACAGCTTTCTCAGCTCACCCTCTTCTTTTTCCGTAAAGCCCGTCGTCCCAATGACCATGGACTTGCCTTCGCCCGAGGCGTACGAGGCGTTAAGGAGGGTCGATTTCGGGGACGAGAAATCGACTATCACATCAGCCCCGAAAGAGGACTCGGCGATATCGCTCGTTATGGGGACGCCTATCTCCCCCACGCCAGCGATGATCCCCGCATCAATCCCGAGCGAATGGTGCCTCTCGGCTTCCTTGGCCCCGACTATCTTTATCCCCTCGTCCCTGGAGAGGTAATAGATTATCCTCTGCCCCATCCTCCCTGCAGCGCCCATCACAGATACCCTTATCATCGGCTACTCATTCACCTTTGAATCCTTCTCTTTCTCTATACAGTTCTCGAAACAGATCCCTGCGGTAACTTTCCATTCGTCTTCGAAAATTCCCAGGTCGTACTGGCTCTTTTGATTGAGCTCCATGATGGCGCCCGTCTTGGGGGATTTAAGTTTTTGTCTCAGCTCCACGATCACTATGGCCGTCCTGTCGTAAATCTGGGTCCCCAGCACATGAAAGTCGAGGATCGATATCTGATTGTCCTTGAAATAGTTCTTCATCTGAATTACATAGCCTTCTTCATCCGAATAAGGCGCGTAGACATATTTGAAGGCCCTTTTGAAATCCTCATGCTGCCAGGCCTTGAGCAATTCTTCGACTACTTTTGTCGGGGAAGGGTCTAAAGTCTTCCTTTCGGGAATTTCGGGCTCGGGTTTCCCTATGCAGGAAAGCAGTGCGGTCAACATTAGGGCGGCGATTACTGCACAATATGATTTTCTCATACGTTTCTCTAAAATACCCCGCGGCATCAAGCAATTAGAATAAGTTGCCGGAGAGGATATATCAAGAAATATTACACCTCCGGATAATCTTACCCCCGCATCAGGCCCTGCTCTCCTTCCGGCCGCTCAGGTATATAAAGACTAAATTCTCGCCTATCAAGCCCCGGAATATAGATACCGCGAACAATATAAGCAATGCGAGCTTGATTGAAAATACCAGGAGAAATAGATCGTAGTACGGGCCGCCGTATTCGCGGAGATAAAAGAGGATAGGGAACTGGAGGTAGGTGAGCAGGTCGAGGAGTATAATTCCAGCGACGAACATCCTCCCGGAAGCGGTCAATATCAGGAGCGGACTTACCCACAGAATCCACTGCGGCGAATTTATCCTGGCGAATATTATGAAGACGAGAACGGACAACAGGGTCCATCTGATCACCTTGTCCACAGTATCGACCCTGCTCGTCACGCATAGCGGTATCATGGAGAACTGGAGCACGAGCGACGCCCCCGCGAAATAAGAATTATTGATATCGAGACCGAAACCACGGTCGAGAAAAAGGGATACGAGAAAGAAAAAGGAGGGCTGGTCAAAGCCGCGGGAGAGCTGCGTGACATAGGGAGCGAGGAGCCCTTTGAGTCCGCTCGATAAGATAGTAGGCAGCAGCAGGGCAATACAGGTTATCACGAACACAAGGATCAACCGCCAGTTTATTTTTCTCCTCCGGGTGTAATAGTAGGAGAGAAAGACGGGGAGAAGCAGCGCGAGGTACCACTTCGTGAGGAACCCGAGCGCTATTACGAACGCCGAAATTTTGTCCCTGTTTTTCGAAAGCAGATATATAGCCAGGAGTCCGAGGAACGCCGGGATAATATCGAACCTGTTATGAGTAAAATAAAGTCCTCCGGGAAGGAGCAGGAGGAACGCGAGGTACTTCCGGTCGGGCCTCAATCTATAGACGATCAGTATGGAAAAAAAGAGGAAGGGGACCATGAGCAGCGAGAAGACGAATGCATAGCGCACGAAGAGCTTGTTCCTCAGATGCGGAGACGAAGGCAAGTTGGGGTTTACCGGGGGACTGCTCCCGAGGAAAGCTTCAAGCTCTCCGATAAGGCGCGTATCGAGAGGGCCCGGAAAGTCCATCATTATATAGGGGAGGGCAAAGAAATATGTCGCGACCTGAGGATATTCGCTGGGGACGCCGGTGTAGGGAATTTTGGAATACGGATACCAGGAGCCCCTGACCGCGTAGACCATTTTATCCCCGTAATCGTTTAAGAACCCCATCTCCTTACGGAAATTCCTCGGGAAGGCGAGACTTAATGAGACCGAGGCTATGACGAGCAGAGTCAGGAGTATTATCGATTTCCTAATTGTCATATAGAGCCGGTTATCCAGTTATATTGGCTTTTGATAATCCAGAGAACAGACAAGGGCGCACCCCTTTGACAATGAGGCAGCCGCAGAAATTCCTCCGCCCTGTCAACGGATTTTACCATCGCGTGTAATAAGCCTCAAATAATCTTGAAACTGCGGTATGATTCTAATATCCTTCGAACTCAAGATTATATGAGCCGTCTCACCGAACCCGCACCGGTAAAACTATTCACAGGGATCATTTACGGGCCGTCCTCCCCGATCGATGAATGCTTGAGGAGTCTCGAGGAAGGGATCGGCGAAATTGGGTTTATGAGCGGCGATATGCCCTTCGATCGCACCAGATACTACGAAGAGGAAATGGGACCCGCCCTGAGGAGGGTCATAATTACTTTCAAAAAGCTTATAAAGAGGGAAGAGATCGTAGAAATAAAGATATTTACAAATAAACTGGAAAAGGTATTTTCATATGAAAACAAGAGGACGATAAACATCGACCCGGGATATATTGCACAGGAGCACATAATCCTCGCCACAGGAAAAGGTTATTCCCACCGCCCCTACCTCGGAAGAGGCGTATATGCCGACCTTACACTACTATACGTAAAAGACGATTTCAGAAGGCTCGAATGGACGTACCCTGATTACGGGAGCGACGAGATGATGGAGCTGTTCAGGAAGCTGAGGCGCGAGTACGGAAGCCAGCTGAAAGAGGTGACGAAAATATGAAAAGCATGACCGGATTCGGGAAGAGCGAAGGCGAAACGAGGCACGGCAGGGTTATAGTGGAGGCGAGGTCGGAGAACCACAGGTTCCTCGACCTGAAGTTCCTGCTTCCGGAATCGGTTTCATCGATCGAGCCCGAGCTCGCTGAAACCGTAAAAAAGTTTATACTGCGGGGGAAATTGAGGATCACCCTCGCGATCGAAGGGACAAAAGCGGCTCCCCCCGTTCTGAATGTCGAAGTCGCCAAGCAATTAAAAAAGAGCATCGAATCCCTTAAGAAGGAGTTTGGCATCAAGGAAGATTTGCGGATCGAGCATTTCCTGACGCTGAAGGATATCTTTACGACGAAAACCGCAGACCAGCTCACCGGAAGCGATGTCATCGACATAGAGAAGGTCCTCTCGAAAGCGATCCAGAAGCTGGACGATGCCAGAAAAAACGAGGGTAAGAAGCTCGAGAAGGACTTCAGGGAGAGACTCGACAAAATAGAGGGCCTGACGCGGACGATAGCCGTAAAGCGGAAGGATTTCATGGCAACCGCCTCGGCCAAGCTGAAAGAGAGGATATCCAAGATCCTCGAAGACAATCAGATAGACGAAGCAAGACTCTATCAGGAAGCGGCGTTCCTCACGGAAAGAAGCGATATTACAGAAGAATTAGTCAGGCTGAAAGCGCACATAGGCAAATTCAGGGAGACCCTCAGGCAGAAGGGGTCGATTGGAAAGGAGCTAGATTTCCTCCTCCAGGAGATGAACCGCGAGGCAGGCACCGTAGCGGCGAAGGCCAAGGACGCCGAGATCTCCCATTTCACCATAGAGCTCAGGTCCGAGCTGGAAAAAATAAGGGAACAGCTCCAGAACATCGAATAAACCGTTCGGTTCGAAAAAATCTTCGATAATACCAGCTATATGACTCGTATAGGACGACGGGCTCAAGGGTTTGCATACGGTAAAACACTGTGTTATGATTCCTCTCCGCCGTTACGGCATTTAATCCGGAGCCGCCGAAAAGGAGTACTGAAGCATGAGTATCTTGGTCAATAAAAATACGAAGGTCATAGTTCAGGGAATTACCGGGAGCGCGGGCCTGTTCCACGCGACCCAGTGCCGGGAATACGGCACCAAGGTCGTGGGAGGGGTCACACCGGGGAAAGGCGGCACAGAGGTCGAAGGCTTCCCCGTATTCGATACCGTTGCGGCCGCAGTCAAGAAGACGGGGGCGAACGCTTCGCTGATATTCGTGCCCGCACCATTCGCGATGGATTCGATGGTGGAGGCGATAGACGCGGGAATCGATCTCGTAATATGCATCACTGAAGGCGTCCCTACCCAGGACATGATAAAGGTGAAGGAATACATGAAGGGCAAGAAGGCGCGTCTCGTGGGGCCCAACTGCCCGGGGGTGATGACGCCCGGCGAAGCGAAGGTCGGCATTATGCCGGGATACATACACACGCCCGGGAGGATCGGAATCATATCCAGGAGCGGCACTCTTACATATGAGGCCGTATGGCAGCTGTCCAACCTCGGCATAGGACAGTCCACATGCGTCGGGATAGGGGGAGACCCTATAATCGGCTCGACGTTCATCGACATACTAAAACTTTTTGAAAAGGACAAGGACACGGACGCGGTAGTGATGATAGGCGAGATCGGCGGGAGCGCGGAAGAGGAAGCAGCCGAATTCATAAAGAGCCACATGTCTAAACCAGTAGTCGCTTTCATAGCCGGAGCGACCGCCCCCAAAGGGAAACGGATGGGTCACGCCGGGGCAATCATATCGGGGAGCTCGGGAAGCGCCAAGGATAAGGTAGCGGCCCTTGAAAGAGCGGGAGTCAAGGTATGTCCGAGCCCCGCCGAGATGGGGGAAACACTTAAAGAAGCGATCAGCTAAATCACAGGTAAATCTCTAAATTATTCTTTAACCAATTGTAGTGCTCAGTGAGGCCTTCCCGGATACCGACGAGTGGGGAATACCGGAAATCCTTTTTAGCCTTGGAGACGTCGGCGTAGGTGTGTTTCGCATCGCCCCTCTGGGGGTCAGTAAACCTGAGATTGGCCTTCTTCCCGGATATTTCCTCGATTAACCTTATGCATTCGATGAGCTTTATCCTGCTGCCTCCGCCTACGTTGTACGCCTCGCCGTTCACGCCGCTCGATAACGCGGCGAGGTTGGCTTCGACGGCGTCCCCGATGTAAGTAAAGTCCCTCGTCTGCTCCCCCGTGCCGTAGACCTCTATCTCCCCGCCTGTGATGACCGACCTCAGGAACTTGTGAAAGGCCATGTCCGGGCGCTGCCTCGGCCCGTATACGGTGAAATATCTGAGGGAGACGGCCGGGACTCCGTAGCCCTTGTAATAGAGATAGGCGAGCTGCTCGCCTGAAAACTTCGTAACACCGTAAGGCGAGACCGGCCTCACAGGGGAGGTTTCCTTTATCGGGAGCTCGTCGGAATCTCCGTAAACTGACGAGGACGATGCGTATACGAACCTCTTAAGCTCTCTGTCCCTGCAGGCCTCGAGAAGGAGCTGCGTCCCGAGTATGTTGTTCCTGACGTATTCGTCGAACCCGGCGCCCCAGCTCGACCTCACCCCCGCGATCGCAGCCTGATGGAACACCGCGTCTACACCGTCGAGGAGCTTCACTAAATCGAGGTCGAGTATGTCTCCTTCAATGAACTCGAAACCTTTTTTCCCGTTGAGACCCCTGAGGTTGTGCTTTTTAATTCTGCGGGGATAGTAGTCGAGGAACGAGTCCAATCCCTTGACCCCGTAACCTTCTTTCAAGAGCCTTTCGGCAAGGTGTGAGCCTATAAACCCGGCAGCGCCGGTGACCAAAATTTTCATTCTATTTATTATCCCCTTGCGCGCTTAATTTCTCCGCTCTCAAGATTTCGTTTGACAATGAATAAAAGCACAATACATTAGTATAATCAGGGTGAAAAACAAGTTAATAATACCACTCATTTTTACTCTAATCACGGTTGGAGCGGTAAGTGTCCACGCTATCCCGCCCCCTTGCTCCGAGGAGGAGCTCCTCAATAGCTCGGATTACGCCGTAGAGGGCACGGTCATTAAAATCGAATGCGGGAAGCCTTACGATTCCGAAGAATGCAGACCCGCTGACGGAGATTCCACAGGTTTTATGCCCGAGATGGTATCGAAATGTACGGCTACCGTGAAAGTCGCAAAGAATATAAAGGGCAAATACGGGCCGGGAGACCCGGCGCCGGTACCGTTTTTAAAAGTAGTACAGGAATGCAAGAACGGCAGTCACATAATACCGGGAAGCCCTAAGGCCGATCTCAGGGAGAATACCGAAGTCAGGTACTACGACTCCGGGCTCTGCAGATACTCGAACCTCGAAACCCTGACGCCTTCCGCGCCCGAGCCTGAATAATAATCGACTCTTCGACTAATAGACCCGCAACCGCTGCCGGGAAACGCAGTGTTGAGATAATCCGATGCCCCTTAGCCCATTCGAACTCGAAATATTTCAGAACGCGCTCAGCTCGGTCGCCGAGGAAATGGGGGTTGTCCTAATACGCGCGGGGTTCTCGCCCAATATAAAGGAGCGGAGGGACCTGTCATGCGCAATATTCAAAGCCTCGGGCGAAATGATCGCGCAGGCGGCGCACATTCCCGTACACCTGGGCTCCATGAGCTTCGCCGTGAAAGCGATAATCGGAGAGCCGGGAATAGCCGAGGGCGACGTCTTCATACTTAACGACCCTTTCAGAGGGGGGACACACCTGCCTGACGTCACATGCATAGCACCCGTATTCGAGGACGGCGGGCTCGAATTCTTCGTCGCCTCCCGCGCCCACCATGCGGACATGGGGGGCCTCACGCCGGGCTCGATGCCGCTTTCCACATCGATACACGAAGAAGGGATATTGATCCCCCCGTCGAGACTATACAGGAAAGGGAAGCTCAACAGGTCTCTCTTTGAAGGCATACTGTCCGCTACGCGCGACCCGGAGGAGAGGGAAGGAGACCTGAGGGCGCAGCTGGGCTCTCTCGAGCTCGGGATAAAGAGGTTAAAAGAGGTCACCGCGAAGTACTCATTAAAAAAGGTAAAAGAAGCGGGTGACGAACTCCTCCGCTATAGTGAAAAAATAATGAGAGGTGTGATAAGGAATATCCCCGACGGGGTTTACAGGTTCGAAGACGTCCTCGATGACGACGGAGCGGGCACGAGGAATTTACCGCTCAGGGTTTCAATAACCGTGAAGGGAGATAGAGCGGTCGTGGATTTCAGGGGGTCGTCCGGTAAGGTGAGGGGTTGTTTAAATACGCCCCTCAGCGTGACCACCGCCGCTGTCGTTTATGTATTTCAGTGCCTGGCCCCAGAAGGAATGCCGCTCAACTCGGGACCCCTGAGGGTAATAGACATAAAGGCCGAAAAGGGCTCCATACTCAATGCCGA
>DATIET010000044.1:0-12856 GCA_035455615.1 Thermodesulfobacteriota bacterium | reverse complement strand
ATAAGGACGTTTGAAGAAATCGATAAGGTTTTAAGGGTCTTATGAGAATTAATTGATCTTTCGGAATTAATACTACTGTGCCCGGCCAATCCCTTCTACAAATACGAATTAGAAAGTATTAATGATGATTGCAAAAGTAGTATAATATGCACATAATTGGACTTGTTGTCGGTGAATTAGTGGGTCTCAGACCAAGACTCGGGAGGAAACAAATGAGCTTAATGACATTGAATTCATATTGCAGAAGGTATTATGTATTTTTAACTCTGTTTCTTTGCTTCTCCGGCTTTGCAGCGGTTGTTAAGGCGCAGGACGACGCCTCTCCCGCAGATTCCAAAGTAGAGACAAAAAAATCAGCTCCGGAACCGATTGCGGAGGACACTGAATGGGATAATGTCACTGTTGAGTTCAAGGAAGCCAAGGTTACTTCGGGAGGCACTCTGACCCTCAAGTTTAAGTACACAAATAACGGATCGGAGCAAGTAGATATATCACGCTTGGGGAAATTCGATCACGATGACGTAATTGAGCACGTCTATTTCGTGGATACGAAAAACAATAAAAAATACTTGATAGTAAAGGACTCCGAGGGGAAACCGCTCGGAACGATGCTCCAGTATTTTGTGCTCGGCCCGGGAGAATCGAAGTCCGCATGGGCTAAATTTCCGGCCCCTCCCGAAGGCGTGGAGACAATTACCATCTATCTCCCCGGAGCGCCGCCCATTGAAGATGTAGCGATAATAAAATGATCCGGAGACCCATGCCGAGGTCGATCCCGTCATTAAAAACATCACTGATAGCGATGATGTCCGCGCTTCTGAGCATCCTATGTTTATCCTATGATTCCGCCGCGCAGCAGGAGTTAAAGAGCGAGCCGCTGGGTCTCGTTTTCGAGACTGTTGAACTTCAATTTAAGACAGAGGATATAAGCGGGGAAGTTATAGATATGAAGGGCGCGGTGCAGGGACTCGAGATGACCGAAACCGAGACCGAAATCAAAATAGAGCTTTCCGGGGACATCCTGTTTGATTTCGATAAGTGGGATATACGTAAAGAAGCGGAACCCACACTTAAAAACGTTGCGGAGGTTATTAACAAGTACGGCGATTCGACGGTCACCGTGGAGGGATTTACGGACTCAAAGGGTTCCGACTCATATAACCTGAAACTTTCCGAGAAGCGCGCGGATTCCGTAAAAAATTGGCTCGTTGAGTCTGGAGGGGTTAAGGGTGCCAGAATCAATGCCGAAGGTCTCGGAGAGGCCGACCCGGTTGCACCGAATGCCAACCCCGACGGGACCGATAACCCGGAGGGCAGGCAGAAGAACAGAAGAGTTGAGATTACGGTAGATAAATAACAACAGCCTGAACGATAGTTTTTAGTCTCACAGGCGCCTGCAATAATAGTCCGCGGCATCTATGCTCATCGCGAGGCCCGGTCAGCCGAAGAACCTGATGCCTGTGAGCCCGACGACCGCTCCGACCAGGACTCCGTATATAACATGGCCGAACAAATGCGCCACTGCCACCTCCAGGCCCGCCCGCCTGAACTGTTCAAGTGGGTGGTGTTCTGCTACGGCGACCACGAGAGTAAATCCGAACGCGATTCCGTGTGCGAATCCTATCATCCCCCCGAGCGCAATCGTGCCGGCGAGGGACGTCGGCGCTAAAAGGCTTATCAATGCGACATAAAGGAATGCAATGATAATCCCAACGATGAAGTGTACAGCGAGGCCGAGTCTGAAAGAGTTTTCATAGGACTGTGTGAACAAACTTCCGATCGCCCTTATCATCGCGGCGTTTGCGATTCCGGTGTGTGTTATCCCCCACAGTATCACGCTCATGCCCGCAGTACCGACTACTCCCGCGAGTACGGTGCCAATAAGTGCATTCATGGTATACCTCCGCCGCAGCTGAATTGAATTCGGCCCCGAATGATCGGGAGAACCTTCGTCCGCACGTTTAATCCGCCCTCTCTTAACATGATAGCCCGCGCACGGGTATAGATTCAATTATTTTTTTTGCAAAGGAATCAAAATTGACATAAAAAAAGATTGCGTTGATAATAATTTAATCATCGTGACAGCTTAGACAGGAGGCTCGTGTTGAAAAAGAAATCGGATACGGACGGCAAGACGGATAAATTGCGCAAGTTCTCTTCTATAGTCGTTGAGGGGGCTGACAGAGCGCCAAACCGCTCAATGCTGAGAGCGGTAGGTTTCAAGGACAGGGATTTTTTCAAACCTGTGATCGGGATTGCGTCTACGTGGAGCATGGTGACGCCCTGCAACATGCATATAGACAAGCTCGCGCTCGACGCCGCGCACGGGGCGGATAAAGCGGGCGGGAAAGCAATCATATTTAACACGATAACGGTATCGGACGGCATATCCATGGGCACCCCTGGGATGAGGTATTCACTCGTATCGAGGGAAGTAATAGCCGATTCGATAGAAACAGTTGCGGGTGCTGAAGGCTTCGACGGACTGGTCGCTATAGGCGGGTGCGATAAGAACATGCCGGGGTGCGTGATCGCTATGGCGCGTCTCAACAGACCCTCTGTCTTCGTCTACGGCGGGACTATAATGCCGGGGTTCTATAACGGAAAGCCTGTCGATATAGTATCGGTTTTCGAGGCCGTGGGGGCTCACGCGAATAAGGATATCTCGGACAGCCAGCTGAGGAGCATCGAAACACACGCGATACCCGGGCCCGGCTCGTGCGGCGGCATGTATACGGCGAATACTATGGCGTCGGCTATCGAGGCCCTCGGGATGAGCCTCCCTAACAGCTCCGCCCAGGCAGCGGTCTCCGAAGAAAAGAAGAACGACTGTATCAACGCCGGCGCAGCCGTGATTAACATGATCAAGAATAATATACGCCCGAGCGACATCATGACGCGCAAGGCGTTTGAGAACGCGATTACAGTCGTCATCACGCTCGGCGGCTCGACGAACGCGGTGCTGCACCTGCTGGCAATGGCTAACGCATCCGGAGTCAAGCTCTCCATCGACGACTTTACGCGCGTAGGGAAGAGGGTCCCCGTGCTCGCCGACCTCAAGCCGAGCGGCAGGTACATGATGGCCGACTTCTGCAGGATAGGGGGACTTACCCCGCTCATGAGAATCCTACTCGACGAAGGGCTTATCCACGGCGACTGCCTTACCGTAACGGGCAAAACCGTGAGGGAGAACCTGAAAGACGCGGGGACTTACCCGAAAGGCCAGGAGATCGTACGGCCCGTCTCAAATCCCCTCAAGAAGGACAGCCATATTGTCATACTGAGAGGGAACCTGGCCGCCGGGGGGGCGGTCGCGAAGATCTCGGGACAGGAAGGACTTTCCTTTACGGGGAAAGCTATAGTGTTCGATTCGGAAGAGGCCGCACTGAAAGCGATCCTCGCCGGAAAGGTCAAGAAGGGAAACGTTATTGTGATCCGCTACGAAGGGCCGCGCGGGGGGCCCGGCATGAGGGAGATGCTCTCTCCTACCTCCGCGGTCATGGGAAAGGGTTTGGGGAAGGACGTGGCCCTTATCACGGACGGGAGGTTTTCGGGGGGGACGCATGGTTTCGTCGTCGGCCACATCACGCCAGAAGCCAGCGACGGAGGGGTTATCGCTGTGATTAAAAACGGCGATACCATAACCATCGACGCCGCGAAAAGGGAGATTAATCTCGAAGTCCCGAAGAGCGAAATAAAAAAACGTCTCGCGGCCTGGAAAAAGCCCAAACCGAAGGCCGAGCGCGGAGCCCTGGCAAAATATGCAAAGCTCGTGAGCTCGGCGTCGGAAGGCGCTGTGACGGATTGAGCAGGGGGGCTTGAGGAAATTTTTTCGGAATAGGTGTGCGATCCCCGGTTTAATACGGAAGATGACAGGCGCCGAATAAAGGCCAGGCGCCCCATGAATCCGCACATAACAGGACTAACCAGTCTTCGGAAGCGTACGGGAACCGTCCAAGTGGACTCCATACTTTACACCCTACATGAAATTTAGCCGATAATATTCAGTAAAAAGGACATTTTTTCTCTCTTTATTGCACATTTTAACCAAACCTTAAACAAATCCTAAAACTCCCTTAAACTGCGCCCTTTATAACATTAGCATGATGAATATTGAACATGTCGGGATGACGTGGCAATTTGCCGGATTTTGCGTTGCTCGAAACAACCGAATAAGGAGGATGATGGAAAGGTTATGACTACACTTATAGTTTCGGACGTACATCTTGGGTCTTATTACAACAGGGCAAGGGAGTTGTCGGCATTTATCAAGTCCGCGAGCTTCGGGAGGCTTATAATCCTAGGCGACCTGTTCGATAAGCCGTGCATCGAAAGGCTCCGCGACGAAGAATGGGAGTTCCTCGACCTCGTTAAAAGCATGTCCCGCAGGAAAGAGATAATTTGGGTCGAGGGGAACCACGACGAGGGGCTTTACGACATAATTCCTTCTCTCCTGAACATCCTTGCGGTGAAGCAATACGAATGGGAGTCGAACGGGAGAAAATTCCTCGCCATACACGGCCATCAGTTCGATTTCTACAGCAGGAACAAATCGATGCTCGCCTCCTGCGCCGGGGGTCTGTACAGGATGCTCAGGAGAATAGACCTTATGCTCGAGAGGGACATCTTTCACAGGCTCTGCTTCGAGAACGGGGCGTGGAAGAGGTCGTCCGACATCGTGACCGACGGTGCCCTACGGTACGGCAGGGATCTCGATACCGATTTCGTATTCTGCGGACACACGCACAGGGCTTTTAATGTGAGGAGAGACGGGGTCGAGTATTTCAATACGGGCTGCTGGAATGACAGATATTGCCACTATGTGACCGTCGATAATAACGGCGTGAGCCTGAGGAAGTTCTCCGAATACGGGGAGTTTGTAAAAACGGGCGTGCGGCTTACGGCGCAGCAGGCAATTTAGGTTTTAACGAGCTTTTCAATGTATGATTTCAGCGCTATGGCGCTGTTATATTCCTTTTCTCTCGAGCCGTAAACGAAAGTGACGGCGTTTCCCTCCGTAATCCCTAATAACTCATTTACCGCATCCCGGTTCTGATCAAGCTCGCGGTAGTAGCGTCTCCTGAACTCCACCCATTTCGCAGGGTCGTGGGAGTACCACTTGCGGAGCCCGGTCGAAGGCGCTATTCCCTTTAACCAGATATCCACTTTAGCCCCTTCCTTCGACAACCCTCTCGGCCAGAGCCTCTCCACCAATAAACGGACACCGTCGCCCGCTTCGGGTTTATCGTAGACGCGCTTTATTTTGATGATCATATCTTTGGGGAAACTATATATGGAATGTGTCGATTAAAGATTTTCGCTATTCAATCCTCTATCAGGACGTAGATATCGTCCCCTTCCACTTTCACGTCGTATGTCTCGACCGGATCGGTCGCGGGGAGGCAGAGGGCCTCGCCCGTTTCGACATCGAACTCGGCCCCATGGTATATGCAGGTGAGCTTCCTGCCTTCGAGCATGCCGTCCGAGAGAGGGTAGGCCTGGTGCGTGCATTCGTCCCTGAAAGCGTAAAACCGCCCGTCCACGTTGCAGACTGCGACCATCTCACTTCCGACAACGAAGGCCCTGATTTCACCGGGCGGGACGTCCCCGGTTTTTGCTATCTTTTCATACTCGGCCATGGCGCGTATCCGGGGTTTTTATCGGGGGTTGTCGTCTGATCCGGTTCCGCCTTTTCGGCGGGCGAACCATTCGGCGACCAGTGTTTCACAGTAATTTCTAATCTCTTCGATCTTAATGCTTTCGAGAGTGCCGCTCGTGAACGCGCCCAGGAGGATTTCCCTCGCCGTATTCTCGTCTATCCCGCGGGAGCGGAGGTAAAATATTGCGTTCTCGTCCATCTGTCCTATCGTCGCGCCGTGTGTGCACTTTACGTCGTCCGCGTATATCTCGAGCTGGGGCTTAGTGTCGATCTGCGCGTTGTCGGAAAGAAGGAGGTTGCGGTTGGTCTGCTTCGCGTCCGTTTTCTGGGCGTCCTTGTGCACGATAATCCGCCCGTGGAACACCCCCCTCGACCTGCCGTCGAGTACGCCGTTATAGAACTGCCTGCTGTCGCAGTGGGGGCTTGCGTGTTCGACCTTCATGTAGTTGTCCATGTGCTGCCTGCCCGTCGACATGAAGAGCCCGTTGATGAGCGAGTCGCACCCCTCTCCGGCGAGGACCGGATGGACGTTGTTCCTCACGAGCGCCCCTCCGAGAAGAACTGAGTGCGAGCGGATATTGGAGCTTCTGCCCTGCTCGACGCGCAGGGTCGAAACGTTAAAAGCCTTCATGCTCTCGCATTCTAACATGTAGTGGCCGACCGAGCTGTTTTCGCCGACTACGAGCTCCGTCACCACGTTCGAGAAGTAAACGCCTTCGTCGAGCGACACATAATGCTCGATTACCTCGGCCTCACAGTTGTCTTCGACTACAATGAGGTTCCGCGGGTTCGTCATCATGGGGTCGTCGTTCTTCTCCGTAATATAAAGGAGGTGTACGGGTTTTCTGAGATGAGTGCCGCGGGGAATGTATACGAACCCTCCGTCCTGCATGAAGGCCGTATTGAGCGCCGTGAACGCTTCTTCGCTGAAGTCGGCGTATTTCGACAGATATTTTTTTACGAGTCCCTCTTCACTGCCGAGAGCCGAAGCCAGGCTCAGGACCTTGACCCCCTCGGGCATATCCGACAAATCGGAAAGGCCGGGAGAATACGTCCCGTCAATAAATACGAGCCTGATAGTTTTCAATTTGGGGAATATAAACCTGCTTAAGGCTTCGGGGGCGATCTGTTTGTGACCGTTCTTTTCTATTGTGAACGTCGTTCGCGCGATAGGGGTTACGTTCGTGAAGCGCCAGTCCTCGTTTTCAGGCGTCGGGAATCCCAGCTCGGAGAATTTCCTCAACCCTTCCTCGCGGAGTGATTCCATCCACGGCATTCCATTGCCAGGAGCGTCTTTCCTGAACTCCTCGAACCCTTTTGAATAACCGTCGTCTTCTTTACTGAAGCTAATGCCCATCGTGATAATTCTCCTTAATTGCTGGCAGCTTTCCTCGCTTCCTCTTCCACCCAGCCGTAGCCCCTGTCTTCCAGCTCGAAGGCGAGCTCCTTGCCGCCCGATTTCATTATACGTCCGTCGACGAGCACGTGAACGAAGTCGGGGATTATGAAGTCGAGCAGCCTCTGATAATGCGTAATAACTATGAAGGCCCTCTCGGGGCTCCTGAGGGCGTTTACGCCGTCGGCAACCACTTTAAGGGCGTCGATGTCGAGTCCGGAGTCGGTCTCGTCCAGTATCGCGAGCTTGGGCTCGAGTACCTGCATCTGAAATATTTCGTTCTTCTTTTTCTCGCCTCCCGAGAACCCCTCGTTGACGGAGCGTTTCAGAAGGTTGTCGGCCATTCCCATGATTCCCATTTTTTCCTTGGCGAGTCTCGCGAATTCCACATGCTTGAGGGGCTCGAGCCCCCTGTATTTACGGATCGAGTTAAGCGCCTCTCTCAGGAGGTACGTATTCGCCACGCCCGGTATCTCGACAGGGTATTGGAAAGCCATGAATATCCCTTCGCACGCCCTTTCCTCGGGTGCGAGCTCGAGGAGGTCTTTCCCTTCGAATATGATCTCTCCCTCCGTGACCTCGTAGGATGCGCGGCCGGCCAAGACCTGTGCGAGGGTGCTTTTCCCCGAGCCGTTCGGACCCATTATCGAATGCACTTCTCCCGCATTCACTTTCAGATTGAGCCCCTTGATTATTTCCTGATCTGCAACATTTACATGCAGATTCCTGATTTCCAGCATGTCCTGTCTCCTTAGCTTTTTTCTATGCAGGTAATTATTTCGGGTGGCAATTATTATCCGACACTACCCTCAAGGCTTATGCTCAGGAGCTTCTCGGCCTCTATAGCGAACTCGAACGGGAGCTCCTTGAAGACCTCCTTGCAGAAGCCGTTTACGATCAGCGATACAGCGTTTTCCGCGGTTAGTCCGCGCTGCTGGCAGTAAAAGATCTGGTCTTCTCCGATCTTCGAAGTCGAGGCTTCGTGCTCCATCTGAGCGGTTGAATTCTTTACCTCTATATACGGGAACGTGTGCGCCCCGCACTTATCCCCTATCAGCATCGAATCGCACTGAGTATAATTGCGCGCGCCCGAAGCGTCCTTTCCTATCTGCACGAGGCCCCTGTACGTGTTCTGCCCGTGGCCCGCCGATATGCCTTTCGATACGATCGTGCTGCTGGTGTTTTTTCCGATGTGTATCATTTTCGTCCCCGTATCCGCCTGCTGGCGCCTGTTCGTGAGGGCCACGGAGTAAAATTCCCCTACGGAACCGTCCCCTTCGAGTATACAGCTAGGGTATTTCCATGTGATCGCCGAGCCTGTCTCTACCTGCGTCCACGATATATGGGAGTTACGCCCCACGCACCTTCCCCGTTTGGTGACGAAGTTGTAAATACCGCCCTCGCCCTCTGCGTTGCCGGGGTACCAGTTCTGGATAGTCGAGTACTTTATTGTCGCGTCCTTGTGGGCTATGAGCTCGACTACGGCTGCGTGGAGCTGGTTCTCGTCCCTCTTGGGCGCGGTGCATCCCTCAAGGTAGCTCACGTAGCTCCCCTCTTCCGCGATTATAAGCGTCCTCTCGAACTGCCCGGTGCTTTCCGCGTTTATTCTGAAGTATGTCGAGAGCTCCATGGGGCAGCGTACCCCCTTGGGGACGTACACGAACGAGCCGTCGGTGAATACCGCCGAATTCAGCGCCGCGTAGAAGTTGTCGTTTTGAGGGACCACGAACCCGAGGTACTTTTTCACGAGCTCGGGGTGCTCCCGCACGGCCTCCGATATGGAGCAGAATATCACGCCTGCCTCGGCGAGCTTCTCCTTAAACGTCGTGATTACTGAAACGCTGTCAAATACCGCATCCACCGCCACCCCGGCAAGCATCATCTGCTCGTCGAGCGGAATGCCCAGCTTTTCGTACGTCTTTCTTATCTCCGGGTCTATCTCGTCCAGGCTCTTGGGCCCCGCTTTCGCTTTGGGGGCGGCGTAGTAGCTTATGTTCTGATAGTCGATCGGCGGGAACGAAACATGCGCCCACCGGGGCTCTTTCATCGTAAGCCAATGTCTATAGGCTTTTAATCTCCACTCGAGGAGCCATTCCGGTTCTTCCTTCTTGCTCGAAATCAGCCTTATGGTGTCTTCGCCCAAGCCCTTCGGGGCGATTTCCTGCTCGATGTCCGTAAAGAACCCGTATTTATATTCCTGCTCGGCCAATTTCTCCAAATCGATACTCATTAACGCCTCCCTAATTCACCCTGGTAAAGCCGCGTATGCCTCTATCCGAAAGCATTTGTTCAAGCGTCGTCTCTTCCAGTATTTTTACCATGGATAACTGCACCCTGTCCCAGACCGGGAGCTGAGGGCACGTTTCATGTAACCGGCATATGCCATTCCCATCCATACAGTCCACTATCCTTATCTCTCCCTCTATCGCCTCGTATATGTCCCGCAACCTGATATCGCTCGGGGCTTTCCGCAGGGTGTAACCGCCGTCAGGCCCTACCATGGACTTGACGATGCCTTTCTTGACCAGCCTTCTCATAATCTTGGCGAGATAATTGAGGGGTATGTGCTGGTGCTCGGAAATCTCCCTCATGCTATGCTTGACTATGGGCTTGTGCCCTATATACGTCAGGGACCTCAGTGCGTAGTCGAGAGTTTTAGTTACCTGCATGGTTATATCTCTTTATGGATATCTTGTATCCAAAATATACATATTATTATATGGTAAAAATTACCAGTTGTGACGGGTACTGTCAATCCTGATGTCTCCGGACCCGGTATTTAATATACCGTGGATTCGTCGGAATATGAAGATTGCGGCGGGAACCCCGCTGAAAATGCTTTGACACGGCCTGTATTTAAGGTTAGAATAAGTTAGTTAACCGAGCCGATTTAGGCAAGTTGATTTTATTACATATTTCATTGTTGTTCAATCAATTTTTCAATGTGAAATACCTGAAACATCGGTTCTCCATTTGAAAAAAAATTTAATCTAGGGGGAGAAACCATGCCATACCAATTACCAAAACTTCCTTATAGTTACGATGCCCTGGAGCCTCATATTGATGCCCGCACCATGGAGATTCATCATACAAAGCACCATCAGACATATATAAATAATGTAAATGCCGCCCTCGAAAAGTACCCGGCGCTTGCGGATAAGAGCGTAGAGGACCTGATCAGGGATTTGAACGCAGTGCCTGAAGATATCCGGACGGTGGTCAGGAATAACGGCGGCGGTCACGCCAACCACAGCATGTTCTGGACGATAATGGCTCCCAAGGCCGGGGGAGAGCCCTCGGGAGAGCTGGCCGAGGCGATAAAATCCGCATTCGGGGGATTCGACGGTTTCAAGGACCAGTTCTCAAAGGCCGCCGCGGGGCGGTTCGGAAGCGGCTGGGCGTGGCTCTCGGTCGACGGAAGCGGAAAACTGGTAGTTACCTCTACGCCGAACCAGGATAGCCCGTTGTCGGAAGGTTTAAAACCGATACTCGGTCTCGACGTCTGGGAACATGCCTACTATCTTAATTATCAGAACAGGAGGCCCGACTACATTTCGGCCTGGTGGAACGTCGTTAACTGGAAGCAGGTGGCTTCGAATTACGCCTCATCAAAGTAGGTTGCAATACTTTTCAGAATTTGATAGAATTGGCGGTAACCGGAAGGCGGTACAGTTTTAGATTGTGATTGCAAGTTGTTGTGTTTGAAGAAATTTCTGAATCTACGGTAAAGGATTGTATAACAGCAAAGCTTTCTATGCGTTGGAGTTAGTATCAGGAGGAATAGTAATCCCCCACCCCTTTCGTTTCCAAAGCTTATTTGTGAGATCTAATACCCGGAAACATCTTCGATTTTATTGCAGCGGTTGAAAATGGTTAAAAGGAAGAAAATATGGAAACAAAATATAACGAGTTCGATGAAACTGCATCCGTAAGCGAGTATGTAGAGTTCGAAAGGGACGACGACGAGGTCTCGTCTATAAACTTTAAAGACAGTTATTCCAGGGACGAGGGGAATGACAATGAATACGAATCGGCGAAAGTAAACTCGAAATCAAAATCAGACGATACGCCGGACGAACAACTCCGGCTGCTATATGTCTATTTCAAGGACATGTCGGTCGAGCCTCTTTTCACCGCTCAGGAAGAGGTCGAGATTTCAGCAAAAATAAAAAAATGCGAATCGAGGTCGCGCGAGCTGGTGAGCCTCGTGGGGAAATTAGCTGACGGAAAGATAAAAATAAAATTACGGGGCTCCAACGGGCACAGGAACGGATACAGCAGGTTAAAGAACGGGTATCTCGAAAAGCGCATAAAGAGTCTTAATGCGTTTATAAGGGTTTATTCGGAAAACGCAAAAAGGTTTAAACAGAGGTTCGTAAAGGCCAACCTCAGGCTCGTCATCACCATATCGAGAAAGTACATGGGCAGGGGCCTCCCGCTTTCCGACCTGATCCAGGAAGGGAATATGGGGCTCATGCGGGCGGTCGAGAGGTTCGACCACAGAAAGGGTTTCAAGTTCTCGACTTACGCGTCATGGTGGATACACCAGGCAATACTGAGGGCTCTTCAGGGACAGACCAGGACTATTAAGGTCCCTGTCTATCTCCTGGAACAGGCAAACAGGGTCTACAAGGTAAATGCGCTTTTAGCCAAGAAACTGAACAGAAAGCCTACTCCCAAGGAAATTGCGCGGAAGTCCGGCATAACCGTTGAGGTGGTAAAGCGTATACTGAGGTCCACGAAGGATGCCATCAGTCTCGACACGCCTATACTCGACGGAGAGAAAACGACGCTTCTCGACTCTATCGCCGATAACGATACAGTAATCCCCGATTCCCTGGTAGCTAAATCCGACCTCACCGATAAGCTGAGGGAGGCCCTCATGCTGCTTAATCCCAGGGAGGAAGAGATTCTCAGGCTCAGGTTCGGGATCGATCAGCACAGCACGTATACGCTCGATGAGATCGGAAGGAAGTTCAACCTTACGAGGGAGAGAATAAGGCAGATTGAAAAGGCGGCCCTGGGGAAGCTCGCCACTTCTGATATCAAAGATCACCTGGAAAGTTTTCTCAGATAGTCCGGGGAGATTCTTTCACCTTACAATTCCAGTACGATTTTAATCTCAACGCAGTGACTAATGCCAGGCGGTTAATCGGCGAGGAGTCCGCCGATTACAGCGCCTATCAGAAGCGGACCGACGTTCGGACACTACCAGCACAAACGCGCCCGCGCCGGCTACGAAGCCTATCAGAGGGGCTCCCGTGAGCGCCGATCCGAACAGGAATAATAAACCGCCCAGTAGAATCGCCGGCAGCAGGGCTGCAATTATAGCATTCCCGACGCCGCCCGATTTTTTGCCGCCCACTATGCCCGCTATGAGGGGACCTATCGAAGGTATCCAGAAGAGGAGTATGGAGATGACGAGCATCCAGAAGAGCCCTGCTATAATGCTTCCCTTTTTTTGCTCATTCATATCGTTTACCCGGCGGTCAGGAATTTAAAAGTCACTGTATAAAATATACTATTAAAGCAAGAAACCCAACCTCTTCCCAGGGGTCGGGCTTCTTGCTTAACATCATCCTCTTATAGGGTCTTTTAATCTATTAGTCGCATTTGGAAAAGCCGCAGCTTCTGCATGTCACGCAGCCCTGCTCGAATGCGAGCGCCCTGTCTCCGCAGTCGGGACAGCGCTCGAGATTTAAATCAACTGCGCGCTTTGTGGTTTCCGTATCGTTTTCCGATGTCTCTACGAAGTGCTTCTTTAAGACCGTGGCGATTGCATCGGGTATCGACATCACGAG
>DATIET010000043.1:0-4839 GCA_035455615.1 Thermodesulfobacteriota bacterium | reverse complement strand
GCTCGGAGAAAGCGTTCGCGATCTCCCTGCCGAATATGTAAAGCTCGAACCTGTCCGTAATATCGGGATCGGCTTCGTTCTTCCTGGCCAGCGGAGAGACATCGAGCGGGAAGCCGTATACGAAAGCGGGGTTCCCGAGCTCATCGCCCGTCAATATTTCAAAGGTCTCGACGATCGCCTTGCCCCTAATCCCCTTATGATTGACGCCCAGGGTACGGGCTTTCTCAAAAAGCTTGGATTCGTCCGAAAGGACTTCTTTACCCAGTGTTTTTTCGAGGTGCTCGATTACGTTTATCCTCTTCCACGGACGGGTCATGTCGATATCGGCGCCGCCGTACTCAAAGACGAGCGTGCCCTTGATTTCCAGAGCCAGTGAGCATATGAGCTCTTCGATAAGGTCCATCAGGTCCTCGTATGTGGCATAGGCCTGATAGAACTCTATCATTGTGAATTCGGGGTTGTGCTGGGTCGAAACCCCTTCGTTCCTGAAAGTCCTGCCGATCTCGTAAACCCTCTCGAGACCCCCGATCACGAGTCGTTTAAGATAGAGCTCGGGCGCGATCCTCAGATAGAGGTCCATATCGAGCGCATTGTGGTGCGTCTCGAAGGGACGCGCGGCCGCCCCGCCGGCGATGGGATGGAGTATCGGGGTCTCGACCTCGATGAAATCCCTCTCGTCGAGGAACTTTCTTATCAGTTTAATGATCCGGCTTCTTGTAAGGAATATTTCCCTGATTTCCGGATTAGAGATGAGGTCGAGATAACGCTGACGGTATCTGGCCTCCACGTCCTTGAGTCCGTGCCACTTCTCGGGGAGCGGGTGGAGCGTTTTCGTGAGGAGCTTGAATTCCTTCACGTTCACGGTCAGCTCGCCGGTTCTCGTCTTGAAGAGGTTTCCGCTGATCCCGATGAAGTCGCCCAGGTCCACATACCTCTTAAAAAATTTTAGATTGTCCTCGCCTGCGATGTCCGTTTTCAGATACCCCTGCATCCTCCCCGACCTGTCCGCTATATGGAAGAATATGCTCTTTCCGAAGTCCCTCAGCCCGACGACCCTGCCCGCGAGCGAGTAGTCCTCATTCCGGCTTTCGAGCTCGTTAGCCGGGGTCTCTCCGTATTTCGATATCAGCTCGCCCGCGAGAAAATCGGGCTTGTAGCCGTTCGCGAACGGATTGATGCCTAAGGTTCTCAATTCATTAAGCTTTTCTTTTCTCTGCTCGAACTGATCGTTGTCCATGATTAAAGTTAAAGGTTCTACCCCAAAAGGAGTTTATCGTCAAGCCGATGCATGCGCTACATGAAAACGGGATAAGGTCCGGGGAATTGCTCAATCCTTCTTATCGTCAACAATAATATACGTGGCTATAGCCTTGGCAACAAGTTTATTTTCGTTAATTATATCGACCTCCGCGGGAACTATCCTGCCCTCTCTCAAGGCCTTGGCGTGCGCCTCTATAACGCCCCCGGTAACAGGATTGATATAGCTGATGTTCATCTCGATAGTCATGAACTTCTTGCCTTTGTCCCTGACCATTCCCGCAATCGCCACTGCCGCCGCCGAGTCGGCGAGCGTGGACAGGACCCCGCCGTGCGTATATCCGTACGGATTGGTCAGATTCTCTTCTGCGCGGATTATGAGCTTCCCGTATCCGTGCCGCATTTCCACGATTTCAATTCCCAGGAATTCCCAGAACGGCACTACCGGGAAATCCTTCTTCAGATCCCTTTCCTCAGACATTGGCGCCTCCGTCGTTATACCGGTATATCTTACCCGACCCCGGACTATTTCCGCTCACTCAATCGACAGCCGCGCCATCCGACTCCTTTCCCATGAATGCGAAAGCAAGGAAACCGATCGCGCACACAGAGCCCGCAATATCGAACATCAGGCGGAAACCCCACGCCTCCGCGATCACCCCGTAAATAAACACGCCGAGCATCCCTCCGAACGTGAAGGCCACGCTGCAGATAGAGACCGCTTTACCCCTGTCGGATTCGGGCGTGAGGTCTATGACCAGGGCATAGATCGCGGGGTAGAAGAGACCGTGACCGAGCCCGAAGAATACGCCTGCCAGTATCAGGCCCGATGTCCCCGACGCAAACCCGATTGCGACAATGCTTATTGCGAACAGGAACAATGCCGGGACCGAGGACCTCTTCTTGCCGAACTTATCCGGGATCCACCCGCCTATGAGCCTGACCGCGATTATGGCGGCCGTGTATGTTATGAAAAAGAGCTCGAAGGAGTGTACGCCGATGCGCTTCGCGAACACCGGAACGAACGTAATGGCCGAAACAAAACCCGTCCCCGCGACCATCAGGGCGAGAGCCGCGGCGAATACCCCCTTCCTCAGAAGCACGCTTTTGTAGCCGCCCCCCGGTTTATTTTCCTCGCGGAGCGGCTCAGGCTCCCTGATGAAAAGCGCCGCGAGAAACGCGGAAGAACCGAAAATGAAATCGAAGACGAATAAATCCCCGAAACCGTACGCCTCCACGATCTTTTTCCCGACATAGGGCGCGAGCGCGAAATTTATCACGCTGAAGAGCCCGAAGATACCGATGGCCTGGCTCCTTTTCCCAGGGGAAGAGACGTCCGCGATGAGCGTCCCGGCCGACACGAAGCAGAGGGAGAGCGCAGCCCCGTGGAGCACCCTCAGAGCCGGAAACGCGAAACCGAGCGAATCCAGGAACGCGAAAGGGAGGGAGGTGACCGACATGAGTAGCCCGCCCGCAAGGAGGAACCACTTCTTCCCCCACTTGTCGATTAAGATACCGACCGACGGGGTCGTAAGTATAGTCGCCATGGAAGCCGCCCCCATTATGAACCCTATAGTCGACTCGCTCCCCCCGAGCTCCTCTATACGGAGCGGCAATAGAATGAATGAGTGGAAGTTGAAAAAAAAGATGAAGGAAGTGAGGGTAACCAGTATGAAGTCCCGGTTGAGGAGCGGGGTGTCGTCCGAAGGTACTTTATGCATCGCATCGTTAACCGATATTTTCATACGCTTACAAGGCCGGTGATTATCTTATACCACAAAATTAACAAGAGAAATCAGGCATCGTCAGGTTATACTTTTACCGGGGGGAACGGAGAAGTTGATTTTATCAGACACACGGGGGAAAGATCATGTTCAGAAATTCCGTCATTATAATACTTGCCCTTCTCCTCTCCGCCGCATCTTATCTGCTTTACACGAATAAGTACATATCGCTAAATCTGGGCAGCGCCGGATCCGACTGCGTCGGGAATGCGCCCGTCGGAAGGAGTGAGGATGCCGCGCTACCGGAGCACCGGGATAAGGAGATAGCCCCGCCTGAGGAGCCGGCAAGCCCGTCCGCGGAAGCGGGGCGCGAAGACGTGGAGGTCGTGGAGGCGGACGAGCCCGAGATCCACCTCGACCCTACCGTAGGGATGAGCATAAACCTCGATCAGCAGATAGAAACGAGCTACAAGGTCATAGGGCCGAGAAAGTTCTCTCTTCTTACGGAGAAGGACGAAACGATTGTCGAGATCGATCTCGACACGGGGAACATCAAACTAAACCCCAGGTATAACGCAGACGACGCTGCGAGAAAGTTCTGGGAGTCGGTAGGCAGGAAATATCCCGAAGTTTGTTTTGTGGAATAGCGGAGCGTACAGTCCGAATTAAACCGAATAAGCTATATTGCCGTTTACGATCGTGTACAAAACGACGCCTTTCAGGTCCCAGCCGTTGAAGGGCGTATTCCTGCTTTTCGAGCGGAACCTCTCCCTGTCGATCTTCACCTTCTGCCCGGGGTCGAATATCACGACGTCGGCCTGATCGCCCGGGTTAAGCGCCCCCTTACGTATATTGATAATAGCCGAAGGCAGGTGCGTGAGCTTGGCTATCATCTCGTTAAGCGTGAGCACGCCGTCATCGACCAGCTTTAACGAAAGCGGAAGCGCCGTCTCGAGCCCCACAATGCCGAAGGGAGCCTGATCGAACTCCACCATTTTTTCATCCTCGCTGTGGGGGGCGTGGTCCGTGGCTATTACGTCTATCGTCCCGTCCCTAAGCCCTTCCCTGACCGCTTCCCTGTCGGTTTCGCTTCTCAAAGGAGGCTTCATTTTCGCGTTCGTATCGTACTCCGCGACGGCCTTGTCGGTAAGGGTGAAATGATGGGGCGCCGCCTCGGCAGTCACCCTCACGCCCCTCGTTTTTGCGGCCTTTATGAGTCTCACGGACCCCTCGGTCGATACGTGGCATATGTGGAGATGGGTCTCCGTGAGCTCGGCGAGCGTTATATCGCGGGACACCATCACGTCCTCGGACGCCGAGGGGATGCCGCTCAGCCCGAGGAGCGTCGACGTATCGCCTTCATTCATAACCCCGCTGCCCGAGAGGTTAAGGTCCTCGCAGTGCGATATCACGGGGATACCGAAGGCCTTTACATATTCCATCGCATGGCGCATGACCTTGGAATTCATCACCGGCATGCCGTCGTCCGTTACCCCCACGCAGCCGGCTTCATACATCTCCCCTATCTGGGCGAGGGTCTCTCCGTTCTCTCCCTTGGTTATGGCGCCGAGGGGGTATACGTTCACGACGCCCTCAGTCCGCGCCTTTAACATGATATATTCGGTCACGGACGCGTTGTCGTTTATCGGGTTGGTGTTGGGCATGCAGACGATCGAGGTGAAGCCGCCCGCCGCCGCCGATTCGCACCCGGTGCGTATGGTCTCTTTATGCTCGTATCCGGGCTCTCTCAGATGGACGTGCAGGTCGACGAGTCCGGGGGCGACGATCTTGCCGCCCGCGTCGATTACTTTAACTGCGGAATCCTTTTCGAGTTTTTTTATATCCTCCGGGTAGGACT
>DATIET010000042.1:0-2259 GCA_035455615.1 Thermodesulfobacteriota bacterium | reverse complement strand
CTTTTCCGTCAAGTATCTTGATAGCGTGCGTTCATTGGATAAAATAGAACTGTAGAAATACTAGGGAAAGGAGATGTTTCGTATGCCTGCCAAGACTCTGACCGTGAAAGCGAAAAACAAGGAAGAGCTCAAAAAAAACGTGGAAAAGGCTTTAAGAGACGCATCCAAAAGGGGTCTCATCTTCGTCAAGCAGGGTTATAAGGAGAGCAGGATAAAAAAATCCAGAGGCGAATACGAAATAGAAATCGAGGTACACTCCTGAAATAATACAAGATGGAAAAGACCCCTGCTCAAAAGCTCGAGACCTTCGATAATCAGTACCCCGGAAGGGAATACGAGATCGACATCACATGTCCCGAATTCACGTGCGTGTGTCCCAAAACCGGTCAGCCCGACTTCGCTTCCATCAATATCAAATACGTACCCGACAGACTGTGCATCGAGCTTAAATCGCTCAAACTCTACATGTTTTCTTACCGCGGCGTCGGCACATTCCACGAGCACGTCACGAACAAGATTCTCGACGACGTAGTCGAGGCGTGCAATCCGGTGAGAGCCGAGGTAACGGGGGATTTCAACGTAAGGGGCGGAATCAAGACAGTTGTCAGGGCATCCTATCATAAGGGCGAGAGCGGGAAAGCGGGATTCAAACAATAGAAGTGAATTAATGCGCATTCAATAGTGTGCGGTAGTTCATGATTAACCGGACGGCCGGGTGCCGGCTGACGGTAATACCCGTATACCTTCGTATCGAGACAGGCGACCGATGCTTGTGAAGATCCAGATTATTGTAACCGCCGCGGTCATTACGGTGATAATAGGCGTATCCCTCGCCGCGCCCTATATCGCTCCCTACGAATATGACGAAACCGACTTCAGGAACACACTCGCAAAACCGGGGAGCAAACACCTTATGGGCACCGATCAGGAGGGTAGAGACCTCCTCAGCAGGATAATATACGGCTCCCGGGTGTCGATAACGGTTGCCCTCGGCACGGCGCTTATAGCACTGATTATTGGGACGGTCTACGGCGCGGTCTCAGGTTACAGGGGCGGGAAGACCGACGAAGTAATGATGAGGCTCGTCGACATCTTCTATTCACTGCCCGACCTCCTTCTCATTGTCCTCCTTACACTCGTTATAGGACGGGGCGTCCTGGGGATCGTGCTTGCGCTCGGACTCACCGCCTGGATGCGGGTGGCCAGGATAGTGAGGGGCAGCGTGCTCCAGCTCAAAGGAATCGAATTCGTCCAGTCGGCGAAGAGCCTGGGCGCCTCACCGGCGAGAATACTGGGTCACCATATAATCCCGAACATACTGAGTCCGCTCATAATAACGCTTACATTCGCGGTGCCGTACGCAATTCTCGCTGAATCCACCTTGAGCTTTTTGGGACTCGGTATCGCGCCGCCCGAGTCGAGCTGGGGGACGCTCGCGAGCACGGGCTGGCAGGGCATGAGGACCTTTCCCCACCTCATAGTTTTCCCAAGCCTCGCTATTTTCATTACGGCATTTTCATTTAACCTATTCGGTGAGGGTATGAGGGACTACCTCGATCCGCAGAAAAGAGGGAGGTAAATATGCTGAAGACACATTCCGGGAAATGGCCGGGGCGGAGAATCAAGCTATCCGATCTTTTATATGCGGCGCTTCACTTCTCCTTTACGTTATCCGTGACCGCTGGCTTCGGCCCGTCCGCGGTCGCGCAGATAAACTGCCAGTCCGAAATCTACCTCCCCGCCAAAACAGACCCGGAGGACAGATTCAAAAAGGGATACTGCTTTATAAAGCTCGGTCAGTTCCAGGAAGGCGTCACACGGCTTACCGGCCTCGAGAACGAGCTCCCGCTCATAGCGGACTACGTGATCTATTACCAGGGGGCGGGGTATGAGAACCTGGGCGACCTCCCGAACGCTTCTATACAATTTAACAGGGTCATCACCGGATACCCCGACAGCGGAATCAAAAAAAAGACGCTCGCGAGGCTGGGCGGCATATATGCGGAGACAGGCGATTACGCCAATGCCGAGCGCATATTCAGGTCCCTTTACGCCGAGGAAAGCGACAGGGACCTGAAGGCGGCATATCTCGAAGGCCTCGGCCAGGCTCAGGAGAAACAGGGGAAATATCAGGACGCCGTGAATACCTATAAACAGGTGTGGGTCGAATTCCCCGAGACGAAGTCCTCATACAGCGCCCAGAAGGCGGCAGAGCAGCTGAGCGTCGCAGGTGGAGCCGCATTCGTTCCGACAGAATCC
>DATIET010000041.1:0-2798 GCA_035455615.1 Thermodesulfobacteriota bacterium | reverse complement strand
CTCCCAAAGCAGATGAAAGCTCTTTGACGAAAAACGTGGAAGATATGGAAGTCGAGCGGATTGTGGATGCGCTCAAGAAATGCGGATGGGTGAAGTCGAGGGCCGCCAGGCTGATCGGACTGACCCCGAGACAGCTCGACTACAGAATAAGCAAATACGGTATTTCGTTCGATAAGCCGTGGCGGGATTCGTAAAACACACTAGGGAAGGAGATGAACCTTGACCCTGGAATTTTCGAGCAGGTACGAGTCGCACTCACGAAAGATAATCAGACAGTTCGCCCGGGCAAACAATTTCAGCATGTGCGATCCCTGCTCTTCCGATACCGTGACATGGACACCTTCACCGTTACTGCTAACTATGCCTCGAAGAAAGTGCGTCTTCCCCGGCCTTTTGCTCACGGGATTCATAAGTAGCGCGTCCGCTTCATGAAGGAATATATTGTTCTTTCCTGTCATCTTGCGAATCGCGGGCCGCACGTATTCATAGTAGCAGACTAGTGAAGACGCGGGGTTTCCGGGGAGTCCGAAGACGAGAGTGTCCTTATATTTGCCGAAGAACATCGGGCCTCCGGGTCTTTGGGAAACGCCCCAGAATATCTTTTCAACCCCCAAGCCACCTAGTATGTCCCTGACGAAATCGTAATCCCCTACCGACACGCCGCCCGTGATGATAAGCGCGTCGCACGAGCCGAGAGCCTTCCCGATTCCCTCCTCTATATCCGGTCTCGTGTCCGGGACGCGCTCTATCGAGACGAGCACCGCTTTCTCTCCCGAAATCGCAGCTTTGAGCATGACCGAATTTGTATCCCTAATCTTGCCGGGCTTGATTTCTTCCTCGGGCCCTGCCAGCTCTTCGCCCGTTACGATGACGGATACTGTGGGGGGTCTCTGGACTCCGACCCTCTTTACCCCGAGCTCGGTTAAAAATCCAGCCGCCGCTGCCGTGATTTCGACGCCCGCGTTAATCGCAATCTCACCGCTCCCGATCTCCTTTCCCTCGAACCTGACGTTAGACCCCTTTTCCGATGCGCCGGTCAGTATTAAATTCCCTTCTTCTTCGTCTGCGTCCTCTATCCTGACGACAGTATCGGCGCCGTCTGGTACAGGCGCGCCCGTCATGATCTTCGCCGCGTTGCCGGAAGTGATGGAGAAATCGGGGAAGTCGCCGGCTCTAACGGTTCGGATTACTTTTAAATGTACCGGGTTCTCAGGCGACGCGCTTCCGGTATCTTCCGACCTCACAGCGTAGCCGTCCATTGCCGAGTTCGTGAACAGCGGCAGGTCCACGGGACTTATAATGTCCGCGGAAAGCATGAGACCGAGCGCGTCTTCGATGCCTAGTTCTATCTCACCTAAGAGCCGGGTGTTATCGAGAACTAACTTTTGTGCTTCTTCAACGCTAACCATATCAGGCTTATTTACCGGCGGGATGGTCGCCGCCTCTTAGAATGCGGAACGAGTGGAGGACCCATGGAAACAGCGCGTCCATGGTTTCCGCCACGCCCCTCGAGCTTCCGGGGAGGTTTATGATGACGGTCTTCCCCCTGATCCCGCTCACGCCCCTGGATAACATGGCGTGGGGGGTCCTACTGAAACCGTAGCTTCTGCCGGCTTCGGAGATGCCCGGGACTTCCCTTTCTATGACTTCGATCGTGGCCTCGACCGTTACGTCGCGAGGGCTGAGTCCCGTGCCTCCGGTCGTGAGAATTAAATCGAGCGCCCGCCCGTCCGAGAGCTCTACGAGCTTTGTTTTTATCATTTCGAGCTCATCGGGGAGAATTTCATACACGACTACTTCGACCGGCTGGCCATTTAATTTCTCTTTGATGATCTTTCCCGATTTATCTTCCTTCTTTCCGCTCGATACGCTGTCCGAGAGAACGAGAATCGCCGTTTTAAGCGGCTCCCTGTAGCTCTCTTTCCAGTCGCTCTTACCGCCCTTTTTTTCGACGAGTTTTATTTCGCATATTTCAAGAGATGTGTCGAGCGGCTTCAGCATGTCGTAAATGGTAAGGGACGCAACGGCTGCCGCGGTGAGGGCTTCCATCTCGACGCCTGTTTTCCAGATCGCTTTAACGAACGACGTTACCGTTATACCGTCTTCCTCAATCTCGAACTCTATGTCCGCCGTGTCGAGAGGGATCTGATGACAGAGGGGTATGAGCTCGGGGGTCTTCTTCGCGGCCATTATCCCCGCCGCCCTCGCCGTCTCGAGCACGTTCCCTTTAGGTACGGCGTTTGACCTTACCAGATCGAGGGTCTCGGCCCCGGCCATGATCTTTGCCCGCGCCTTTGCGGTCCTCAATGTTTCTATCTTGCTGCTTACGTCTTTCATGAGCCGTTTATTATAATTGACTATTCAGGTTCTTTAAGTCTTCAGGCGTATTCATATTCCTGAACATTAACTCGGGGTCGCCGAACATCGCTAATTCCTTTTCGTCGAGAAGTCTCACCTTGAGGCCGTTATTCTCAGCCGCTAGGCTGCGGGGGGCGGGCTTCCGTCGTTCTTTAAAGAAGCGGCCGATCACTGGAATCACGTTCCTGGAATAAATCGCGATCAGCGGCTCAGGCGTGTTATTCCATACGGGCATTACGACGTCCAAGCCGCAAGATAACTCTTTCATATACTCGAGGAGCTCCACGCTTAAATCGGGCGTATCGACGGGATTCACTATGCCTCGGGGTTTGGTCATCGTTTTCAAGCCCGTATATATTCCCATCATAGGGCCCCTTCCGGAGGAGATATCGTTCACGGAAGCCACCCCGTCGAATTTAATTTTTTCCCCTTCCGCCGTA
>DATIET010000040.1:0-2915 GCA_035455615.1 Thermodesulfobacteriota bacterium | reverse complement strand
CCGTCGACGACGTTGCCCGATGGGCGGACACGATCTCCTACGAGATACTTTCCATCACGGGCAAAAGGGTCCCGCGAAGGTACGTGTAACTGCGGGATACATGATGCGGGATTTAGGATGCAAACAAAGTTGTCATTCCCGTGTAAGCGGGAATCTCGTCTTTTTCATTTTATAAATCCACCCTGGCCCTCCTTTAGATCCTGAAAGATCCTGAAATAAATTCAGGACATGGTTCAGGACAGGCGGAGGGAATAAAAGCAAGACGGGATTGCCGCGTCGCTCCTCGCAATGACAATTCTTTTCTGTAACCTTTTCTTTTCTGTTAAAAATCAAGAAAAACCTAAAATGATTCATAGATATTAAGCCGGGATGAGTTACATTTATGTGGATGCCTCTGCCCGGAAAGAGAACTCTGGTAAATACAATTGTCCTCCTTCTCACCCTCCTGCCCCCCATCACAACACAGGCAGAGGAGGTGCTCAACCTGGGCCCGCTCCTCTACATCGACAGGGACGAGCAGTCGGGCACGAAGTCCATCGACGCCCTGGGGCCGTTCGTTTCATACAAGAAGACCCCGGATACGGTCGAGTACGGGTTCCGCCCGGTGTTCTACAACTACCGCGACTACGCGAAGGACAGGACCGCGTTCGATTTCCTCTACCCGTTCCTGACTCACCGCTCCTTCGAAGGGGACACCAAGTTCCAGCTCCTCGAATACCTCTTCTATTACAGCTCCGACCTTCGCCCGAGCGGGTTCAGGGAATACAGCTACATGCTCTTCCCTCTAGTTTTCGGCAGGAAGGACGAAGACCCACGCGAGAGCTACTTCGCGCTCTTCCCGATCTACGGCAAGATGCGGCACAAGTTCGGAAAGGACGAGGTAAATTTCGTCCTATTCCCTCTCTTCCTCCAGACGAGGGAGGGCGGCGCTACCAACAACAACTTCCTCTGGCCCTTCATCGGGGCATATTCAGGCGGCGGGGTATCGGGCGGGAGGTTCTGGCCCCTCTACGGCTGGAGGGGGAAGGAGGGCGATTTCGAGGACGAGTTCGCGCTCTGGCCTATTTACATGCACAGGGAGCGTGACTTCTACGGAGAGAAGCTGACCTCGACCGCGCTCCTCCCGTTTTACTACGGTACGGACGCCCCCGGCAGGAAGCAGAGGACGTACCTCTGGCCCTTCGTCAACGTGATCGAGGACACGAACACGGACGTGAGGAGGTGGGACATCCCCTGGCCGCTAGTCACGTTCTCGAGGGGGACGGTGAATACGAACAGGATATTCCCGTTCTATTCGTTAAGGAAAGAGAAGGACTACGAAGCGGGGTTCGTCGCGTGGCCGCTCCTCGGATACAAGAAGTACGTATTCAAGGACTACGTGAGGACGAAGCGTACGTTCGGGCTCTTCATCTTGAAGGACATAACGGAGACTCCGACGAACGAGCGCGGGAAATCGAGCAGGGCCGTCCATTTCTGGCCGCTCTTCAGCTACAGGACCACCCCCGACGGGGTGTCGACCATGCATTTCCTGTCCCTCATCGAGACGTTCCTCCCCGACAACCCGCCGAGGGAGAGGAACTGGTCCCCGTTCTGGCAGTTCGCCGTGTGGCGCATGGACGCCGAAGGGAACCAGACCTCGTCGATATTGTGGAACACGATCCGGACCGAGCGCACGAAGGACAAGGTAAAGTTCGAGCTCCGTCCGATAATACCCTTGATATCGTTTGAAAAATCCGAGGAGAGGTCGAAGTTCTATCTCCTGGGCGGGCTCCTGGGTTATAAGATAACGCCCGAAAAAAAGACCCTGCGCATTCTCTTTATTCCTGTTAATATTTCTAAAACGAAGGCCGGCGAGATACCGGACGGCAGCGGCGGAGGATAAGCGCGTTGAACGGCGTGATGTCATTTTTCAAGGTAACGGGCGGTCTGGTGAGCCTCCTCATGGAGACCCTCTACTGGTGTAAGGCCGCGCTCAAGAACACCGACAAGATTTTGGACCAGCTCCTCGTGATCGGATACCAGACGCTCCCCGTGGGGGCGCTGATCGCGCTCTTCTCGGGCGGAGTGCTCGCGCTCCAGGCCGGGCCCACTCTCGCGCGCCTCGGCATAGAGGAGAACGTGGGCGGGCTCGTCGGGCTCTCTCTCGTAAAGGAGCTCGGCCCCGTCATGGCGTCGATACTGATCGCGGGCAGGGTGGGCTCGGCAATGACCGCCGAGCTCGCGTCGATGAGCGTATACGAGGAGATAGACGCGCTCAAGACGATGGACATCAACCCCGTGAGATACCTCGTCATGCCGAGGTTTATAGCGACCGTGCTCGCGCTCCCCGTTCTCGTAATATACATGGACGTCATAGGGTGGTTCGGCGGGGCCGTAGTCGCCTACATCAACCCGGAGGTCCACCTCTCGTTCAGCGTCTACTACAGGAACCTCGCCGACCTCGTCGATTTCACGGCGTTTTGCAACGGTCTCATAAAGGCGGGGATATTCGGGGTGATAATATCGATCGTATGCTGCTACGTCGGGCTCAAGACCAAGGGCGGGCCGAGGGAGATAGGGGCTTCGGTCACGAAGGCCGTCGTGCTCTCGTTCGTGCTCGTGCTCGTCTTCGATTATTATGTTACGAGGATTTTGTTATTCTTCGGTTTGGATTAGACTAATGGACATGCAGGAAAGCGCAGAGAAGAAAGATAGAGGGGGCGATTCCGGGAACGGCAGGGGGATGGGGAGCGTGCTCCTCGGCTACCTCAAGTCAGCCCGTGTGAGCGTTTCGATCAGGGGGCTCAAAAAGTCCTTCGGCCAAAACCTCGTGCTCAAGGGCATCGATCTCGAAGTATCCCCCGGCGAGACCGTGGTGATACTCGGGAAGAGCGGGACGGGGAAGAGCGTGCTTCTCCGCCACATCATAGGTCTCG
>DATIET010000039.1:0-4848 GCA_035455615.1 Thermodesulfobacteriota bacterium | reverse complement strand
ACCGCGAGGTATTCGAGAATCCTCTCCTTCGGCTTCTCGAGCCCGAAGTGGTCTTCTTCGAGTATCTTCTGCGCTTCGTCTATGTCTATCCTGTCGTCCGTCTTCTCTTCTCCCCACGGTAACCCAAGGAGCCAGTCTATGTAGTTCCTCACTACGGTGGCTTCAGCCGACATGGGCGACATCTGTTTCAGCTTCTTTATCTCTTTCTTGACCTTCTGCTCGGCCTCTTCGGGCATGGTCTTCTTTTTGAGCCTCTCCTCGAACTCCTGTATCTCCGATTTGAGGTCGTCCTTTTCACCGAGCTCTTTCTGAATGGCCCTCATCTGCTCCGTAAGGTAGTACTCCTTCTGGGCCTTCTCCATCTGCTTCTTTACCCTGGACCGTATCTTCTTCTCGATCTGGAGTATCTCTACCTCGGCCTGTATCTTCTCGTAGAGCTTCTCGAGCCTCTCGGCCGGGTCGAGGGTTTCAAGTATCTCCTGTTTGTCCTCGAGCTTGAACCCGAGGTGTGAGGAGATAGTGTCCGAAAGCCTGCCCGCGTCCTCTATAGAGGATACGGTTACGAGCACCTCGGACGGTATCTTTTTGTTGAGCTTCACGTAATTCTCGAATGCGGTGACGAGCGTCCTGATGAGGGCCTCCGTCTCCACGCCTACTTCCTGAGGCTCCGGTATGACCTCCGCCTCGACGAGGAAATAGCCCTTGTTGGGAAGGTAGTTCAGCACCTTCGCCCTCTTCTTGCCCTCGACCAGCACCTTTACGGTACCGTCCGGGAGCCGGAGCATCTGAACGATCGTGCCGATCGTCCCTATGTCGTAGATGTCGGTCTCCTGAGGATCGTTCGTCTTCGCGTCCCTCTGAGCGACGAGGAAGATCTCTTTCGATTTCTTCATCGCCTCTTCGAGCGCGCGTATCGATTTCTCGCGCCCTACGAACAGCGGCGCGACCATGTACGGAAAAATAACTACATCTCTAAGCGGTAATAACGGTATCGTTTCCATTTGCCCCTTTCCCTCTTCATTTTTGAAAAACATCGGCATGGCATGTCTCCTTAACTATCCGGATTCACATCCTACGTTCCCAGGCGCGCCTCTTCTTCGTAAATGAAGAGGGGGTCGCCTTTCCCGTTAATCAAGTCCTCCGTGATAACACAACGCCTTAGCCCTTTAAGCGACGGAACCTCGTAAGATATGTCGAGCATTACGGTCTCTATGATCGCTCTCAGCCCCCTCGCCCCGGTTTTTCTGGATATAGCCTCGCGGGCGATTGCGGCGAGTGCGCCGTCGGTAACCTCGAGCTCGACACCTTCGAGCTCCATCAGCTTCTGAAACTGTTTTATAATCGCATTCTTCGGTTTGGTGAGGATCTCTACGAAGGACTCTTCGCTGAGCTCTTCGAGAGTCGCCACGACCGGTATCCTGCCGACGAATTCCGGAATGAGCCCGAACTGGATCTGGTCCTCGGGCTGCACTTCTTTCAGCAGCGCCCCCAGGTCCTTCTCCTTCGCCCTTCCGAGATTAGCCTCGAATCCGATCGACTTCTCCCCGATCCTTTGTTTCACTATGTCCTCGAGCCCGCAGAAAGCCCCGCCGCAGATAAACAGTATGTTCGTCGTGTCCACCTGCAGGAATTCCTGCTGGGGGTGCTTCCTCCCGCCCTTGGGCGGCACGTTCGCTTTGGTCCCTTCCATGATCTTGAGAAGGGCCTGCTGCACTCCCTCGCCGGAAACGTCCCTCGTTATAGACGGGCTGTCCCCGGTCTTTCTTGCGAGCTTGTCTATCTCGTCTATATATATAATACCCTTTGAAGCCCTTTCAAGGTCGTAATCCGCCGCCTGGAGAAGACTCACTATCATGTTCTCGACGTCCTCACCGACGTATCCCGCCTCTGTGTAGCAAGTGGCGTCGACTATGGTGAAAGGCACGTCGAGCAGCCTCGCGAGGGTCTGCGCCAGAAGCGTCTTTCCGCTCCCCGTGGGCCCAATCATAAGAATATTGCTCTTCTGAACCTCGACGTCCGAATTCCTCTTGCCGCCGTTGTACGCGTTCAGATCGACTCTTTTGTAATGGTTATAGACCGCGACAGAGAGTATCTTCTTCGCCCTTACCTGCCCGATCACGTATTCGTCCAGGAACTTCTTAATCTGTGACGGGGTGGGCAGCGAAGAATACCGCTTCTTGAGCACGCCCTCCTTGGCGTCCTCGTCGGCTATAATCTCGTTACAGAGCTCTATACACTCGTTGCATATATATACGGTAGGTCCCGCAATGAGTTTCCTGACTTCCTTCTGGCTCTTCCCGCAGAAAGAGCAGTATAGTTTCCCTTCTTTTGTGTCGCGTCTCGAAGTCACTTGACCGCCTCCTCTCTCTTAGAAATTATAGCATCAACGATACCGTATTCTAAGGCGTCATTTGGACGTAGGAAATAATCCCTCTCCGTGTCCTTCGATATCCTGTCGATAGGCTGGTTCGTATGCTTCGCCAGAATACGGTTCAGCTCCTCGCGTATCCTCAATATTTCCCTTGCGTGTATCTCTATGTCGGTCGCCTGCCCCTCGACGCCCCCTAATACCTGATGGAGCATCACGCGCGCGTGTGGGAGAGCGTACCTCTTGCCCTTCGTCCCCGCCGCCAGGAGCACCGCCGCCATGCTGGCGGCCTGCCCGAGGCACATGGTCGCGACGTCGGGCTTTATGTACTGCATAGTGTCGTAGATAGCGAGGCCCGAGGTCACGTTTCCCCCCGGTGAATTGACGTAAACGAAGATGTCCTTCTCCGGGTTCTCCGACTCTAAAAACAAGAGCTGCGCTATCACCGTGTCCGCGACCGGATCGTTGATCGGCGACCCGATGAACACTATTCTGTCTTTGAGTAATCGGGAAAAAATGTCATATGCCCTCTCGCCCCTGCTGGTCTGTTCAATTACAATAGGCACATAGCTGGACATTATTCTTGAGTATACTGATTCTCCCCTTTATTGTCAACGTGAATCGGCTCCCCCGGAACCTCTTCGATCGTCGCATTTTCTATAATGAAATCAATGACTTTTTGCTCGGCAAGACTCGCTTCGAGTCCTTCCAGCAGGTCGTTCTGGCGGTATATCTCCCGCACCTGTTCGGTCGCCATATTATAGCTTGCGGCGATGCCCGAAAGGCTCCTGTCGATGTCTTCGTCCGTGACCTTTATGTCCTCTTTTTTGCGTATCTCTGCGAGTATGATGGAGGTCTTCACGTTCCTGAGAGCGCGCTCTGCGAGAGCGGCCCTGGATGCGTCGTCAAGGGTCTGTATATTGAGCCCGCGCTGACGTAGTGTCTGTATCATGTTCCGGGCGAGCCTTGCGACCTCTTCATTGACGAGGCTCGGCGGGGCGTCGACCGTATTCTTGTCGACTAGCGCGTCCACCACCTGCTGTCTCACCCTGGCTTCCGACTGCTGCTCCGACTGCCTTTTCAAATCCCCCCTTACCTGATCCCTGAGCGCGGCCACGTTCTCCATTCCGACCTCTTTCGCGAGCTCGTCATCGAGCTCGGGCAGCGTCCTCTTGAGCACGTCCTTCACCGAAAATTTGTAATGCACGGCCTTCCCGGCCGCTTCCTTTATCTGGAAGTCCTCTCCATAGTCGACGTCGAACTCCTTCGTCTCCCCTTTCTTCATTCCAATGACGTTCTCTTCGAACTCCGGTATGAGCCTGTCGTGACCTACCAGGAACTGGAGCCCCGACCTCTTTAAATCCTTCACCGGCACCCCGTCTATCGCGCCCTCGAAATCGACTATCGCGACGTCCCCGTTCTCTACCGCCTTCTCCCCTTCGTACGGTTTTATTTCGGCCCTGTGCTCTATCAGGTGCTCTATCGTATGATCGACGTCCTCGTCCCTGACCTCGTGTATCTCCCTTTTGAGTTGGAGCCCCTTGTATTCGGCGAGGTCGAATACGGGGAGCACCTCGAATACGGCCGAGTAGTGGAAGTCCTTGTCCGTCTCGAAGAGATCCGGCGGATTTATCTGCGGCCTGCTTATCGGGTGCGCCGATACCTCTTTGAGCGCCTCTTCGATAGAGTCCGTTACTAACCTCGTCGCGGTCTCGCCCAGTATCTCTTTCCTGTACACGGACTCGATCACGTTTACGGGCGCTTTACCCGGGCGGAAACCCTTTATTTTGGCGCTCTTT
Source organism: Thermodesulfobacteriota bacterium (assembly GCA_035455615.1). Lineage (GTDB taxonomy): Bacteria > Desulfobacterota_D > UBA1144 > Nemesobacterales > UBA2774 > 2-12-FULL-53-21. Next base: position 681 of record DATIET010000039.1, on the reverse strand, counting down.
CTTATCTCGCCGAAGACCTCGTCCCGCTTCTCCTTCACGACATCGACGGGTATCACGACGTCCACTTTTCTCTCGGTCCCGCTCAAATTCTCTATGCTCACCTTCATATCTCGGTCCCTCTCAATCAGTCCGGTAATTTATACAATGTTAATAATACCTTACCCGCTTTCCGTAAAAAGTCAGTAATTATACACGACAATATGAATTATGAACAATTAGTTAACCGGAATAGTTATGATGCGGGGGCGGGGTGATTGGATTCGGGGGGGAGCCTTTTTTGTCATGCTGAATTTATTTCAGCATCTCGTCTTGTCTTTTCATTCCCTCCTTTGTAAAGGAGGGCAAGGGTGGATTTAGTATTTATCATTCCCGAACGCTTTTATCGGGAATGACAGGAATATCAAGGTACACCCTCACCCTACGCCTGTTTTGTTTTGGCCAACATTGAGACGATAGTCAATATGCTCCTGTGCCTTTGTCCCCAGGCGACCAGTTGCGCGCTTGCTTGCAACTGTTCCCTCAAGGGAGAGGGAATTAAAGGAAACGCATCTTGCATCCTGTATCGTGAATCCTGCATCTTGCATCGTGTCCGCAGGAGCGCCTCTACCCCACCTGGCCGAGGAACCTGAGCCAGTTGTAGTGGGACTTGATCCCCGTGAAGAAGCTCTTGTAGGCATTGTA
>DATIET010000038.1:0-2552 GCA_035455615.1 Thermodesulfobacteriota bacterium | reverse complement strand
TCCAGGTGAGCTGCACCCCCGCTTCCCCGGCGTAGAGCAGGCCGTCTTTCGGATCGACCTTGATGTTGTAACGCGTTCCCTTATTGTGCCATTCGATTATTCCGTCGAGGACCGGGAATATCTCTCCGAGAAACGCTATGTCCTTCGTATCTTCATAGTATGCGCGTATCGCCTCGAAGTACCAGAGCGTCGCATCGACCGTGTTGTATTCGGGCTTTTCCCCCGCGTCCGGAAAACGGTTGGGGAGCATCCCCTGATCGACATAGGCTGAAAAGGTCTTGAGTATCGACCTCGCGATACCGGGCCTTCCCGTGCATATGGTCAGCCCCGGCAGGCTTATCATCGTATCCCTCCCCCAGTCCCCGAACCAGTGATAACCGGCTATGACGCTTTTTCCGTCTTTATCCTGCTCTGAAGGCCTGCTCACGATAAATTGGTCTGCTGCGAGGGACAGCTGGTTAAGACCCGGGGCAATACCCTTATCGACATTCTTTTGCCTGCTGCCGAATTGTTTACCGATTTGCGCTTCATATTCTTTCCTCCGTCCGAGCGCCTTGTTCCCGTCGGTGTCGGGGGATTTCTCAGTGCTCGCTACGATGGTGAAAGACTCCCCTTCCCCGAGTGTGCACGTCAGGTCTGCCGCGTGCAGGTGGTCTTCTATATGATCGAGCCCCCTGTATTCTTCGAGCGCCAGGTTAAAGCCGTAGTACCAGTCGTTCTTCGGCTCCGCCACCGCCCTGTCCGTAAGGATATAAAAAGACACGGCGCCGTCGTAGGCTGTTATCCGTATGCCATCCCCGGTTTTTTCGACCCTTATCCGCCAGCCCCCCGCATGGGTCGAGCCGTGGTAGTCCCTGTAGTTCACGTACGCTTTTAACTTTATTTCGAATGGGCGCAAGGCGCGCTTTAACTCGTATCTGACATAAGTAGTGTTACTCCCCCGGGCCATCCATATCCGTTTTTCGAGGAGGGCGTCCGCGCAGGCGAATTCCCAGACCGGTATAGCGCCGTCGAGATAAAACCTTTCGATGTTTACAAAACCCTGCGGGTCGACCGTACCGTCGGCCCACCGGTTCGAGTTGAGGGGATAATTCTTGCCTTCGTAAGAGGCCGTCTCGTCAAGTTTCGTTACGAGGAGGTTTCTGCCGAGGGGGGGCTTGAGCGCCGCGATCAGAAGCCCGTGATATCTCCGGGTAAGCAAACCCGCGACCGTACCGGAGGCGAACCCCCCTATACCGTTCGTCACGAGCCATTCCCTTTTTTCCGAGGTTCCGGGTTCGCAGCAAATCTCCCTTCCGAATTCAATTGCCATGACCGAGTCTCCCTCTCACAGATGTCGGTTTATATTATTGATTACGGGTATGATCAAGTTAAGTGTGGTCCCACCGTCCGGCCGTTTTTTTGTTCTCCTGCTTTGGGGACTGTGAATATTCGGATGTCTGCTGAATGAGCTTGGCCACGAGTCCCGTCCAGCCCGTCTGGTGGCTGGCGCCCACTCCCGCGCCGTTGTCTCCGTGGAAATATTCGTGGAACGGTATGCAGTCCCTCCACCCGGGGTCCGTTTGAAACTTCTCGGTCCCCCCGAATACGGGTCTCCTCCCCTTATCGTCCTTGAGGAATATGCGCGTCAGCCTGCGGGATATCTCGTCGGCGACTTCCCAGAGTGTCATGAGGCGGCCGGAGCCTGTAGGACACTCGACCTTAAAGTCGTCCCCCAGGTAGTAGTGGAATTTCTGGAGTGCTTCTATTATAAGGTAATTGACCGGGAACCATATCGGGCCGCGCCAGTTGGAGTTTCCGCCGAAGAGGCCGCTCGTCGATTCCGCGGGCTCGTAATCGACCCTGTGCTCGTGCCCGTTCACGTGAAACCTGTAAGGATTATCCTTATGATACCTCGAGAGGGCGCGGATCCCGTAGGGACTCAGAAACTCCGATTCATCGAGCATCTTACTCAGCACCCTCCTGAGCTTGTTCTTGTCCACGATCGAGAGGAGCCTTCTTTCGCGCATCCCTATTGTTTTCATGCAGGCGACGTTTTCCCTCAAATCAGGACGGTTTTCTATAAACCATGCGAGCCTCCCGTTAAACCCCTTCAGGCTGCCGAGCACCTCGGGCTCGAGCGTCTGGATCGCGAACAAGGGGATCAGGCCCACCATGGAGCGTACTTTCATCGGCAGGTGCTTGCCGTCGGGAAGGTGGAGCACGTCGTAGTAAAAGCCGTCCTCTTCGTTCCAGAGGCCGTCCATATCGCCGCCCAGCAGGTTCATTGCCCTTGCGATATAAAGAAAATGCTCGTAGAATTTACTCGCAATGTCCTCGTAGCTCGGATTCTCCTTCGCGAGCTCGAGTGCGATGGCAAGCATGTTCAGGCAGTACATGCCCATCCAGCTCGTACCGTCGGCCTGCTCGATATGACCCCCCGTCGGGAGCTGTGCGCTCCTGTCGAAGACGCCTATATTGTCGAGCCCGAGGAAGCCCCCTTCGAATACGTTTCTCCCTTCCCTGTCCTTCCTGTTCACCCACCAGGTGAAGTTGAGGAGGAGCTTCTGGAA
>DATIET010000037.1:0-3774 GCA_035455615.1 Thermodesulfobacteriota bacterium | reverse complement strand
CGAGGCGAATCTCTCTGGGGCTGAGCTCAAGAACGCAGACCTCACGGGGGCGAAGCTCAAGGGAGCGACACTAGCGGGGGCCGACCTCACGAACGCGGTTCTCATAAACTCGGACCTTTCGGACGCTGACCTGACCGCTGCTAATATGGAGGGAGCGGATGTGACGGGGGCTAACATCACAGAAACACAACTGACGGGAGCGGTTACGACGGGAGTGGTCAGAAATAATCCCGACGTGCCTGTTAAAACGAATGTTCACGACGACGTGGTCGCGACACTTCCCTGCACTATGGGCGCGATAGCCCCCGGAAACGGCGAGGACCTCGATGTGACGGGCGCGTGCACGGTCGGCGCGGGGACTTACCACTACCGCAACGTGCATATATACAACGGCGGCTCGCTCACTTTCGACGACGCCGTAATACATTTCTGGGCTTACAACATACTTGTGGAAAATAACGGCAGCCTCATCGCGGGTTCTGAAACGACTCCCATCGGCGCAGCCGGGGGGAAGCTGACGATTCATTTATATGGCGAGGACCAGGGTAACGGAGGGAAAGGCGTTCTCTGCAAAACGGGTGATATGTGCGGGGTCGATACGAATATATGGAACAACGACCATACGAGCAAGCAGAGCCTGCCCGGTCCGGTATCCGACTTTTTCTATCACTACCATCCGCTGCCGGCCGATATGGGCGACGATCACGGCTATTTCGGGTATAAGACGCTCGCGGTCTCATACAACGGGACTTTGAGATTGTTCGGAAAGAAAGGGGCAGCGCTGCCGGTTGACAATCTGGCGTCCTCAGACTCGGGAAAGAGCTGGGCGCGCTTGAACGGCAATGTCGACATCGGGGCTACGCAGCTTACGGTCGACCGCGACGTGGACTGGGGGGCCGGGGACAGGATAGTAATTACCACGACGGATTATTTACCCGGACACTCGGAGACGCTCGAAATAATTGCGCCTGTTGCCAGCACCAAAACGTTTAACTTCAAGGTCATAAATCCTTTCACGGGCGCGGAAATACCCGGAGGGCTGAAGTACAGGCACAACGGCACTCCTTATCCTCTGACGGGAGTCCCGAACATAGATATAAAGGTCAACGGCCAGCCAGCCGCCGAGACGAGGGCCGCGGTGGCGCTCCTGTCACGCAGTATACGAATCGTTTCGGGAGGGGATACGTTCAACATGGCCAACCCGACGTGCGAGTACGACTGCTTGCCTGCTCCCCCTTATCACTTCGGAGGCCACACGAGCGTGAGGCAAGGATTCAAAGAGGTCAAGATACAGGGCGTCGAGTTCTATCAGCTCGGGCAGGGCGGACGTATCGGACACTATCCGGTACATTTCCACATTGCCAGATTAGTTCCGACGGGCACATTCGTTAAGGACTCATCGATATGGGACTCGATGACGCGCTTTATCACGGTACACGCTACCCAAGGGGTAACGCTCGCGAGGAACGTAGGATTCATGTCCATTGGGCATGGTTTCTACCTCGAGGACGGCACTGAGATAAACAACAAGCTCTATTCGAATATAGGCATACTCGCGCGCGCGGCGGTAAGCAACCCTCAGAACCCGCGCCAGGTTCCAGGCATACTCGCGTGGAGCGGAAACCCCGGCGCTCCGCTGGTCCCTTATAATTCGGATATCTACAATCCCACCGTATTCTGGATAATGAACGGGTGGAACGATTTCGAATACAACATGGCCGCCGGCGCGACCGGGTGCGGCGTTTGCTACTGGCTCCTTTCAGGCGCAAACAGCGGGCCATCGCAGGGGATGAAGTGGGAATCCTACGCCTCCATGCAGAGCGGGCCTGTGATGATGGACGGAATGGACACCTACGAGATTAATTTCGGCAGGGCCGGCATGACGCCTCTTAAGTCTTTCGTCGGCAACTACTGCACGTCGGCGATGATGTCGTTCAACACGGTGGGCGCGACCGATTCCTGCATAGGCGTGAGCAGCTTCAATCCGCTTACTAACTCACTAGCCCCTACACCGACTGGCGACAAAAATAAAGAAACCTTTTATCCGAAAGTCGATGCGGGCGGCGGCCGATTCGCCACAAAGTGCGACACGACTGACTGCGGGCCGGCGACGATACCGAACAGGTGCAGTGTCGCGGACAGAAGCAATTGTATGGTTACGGTGCTCGACAGGTACACGTCGTCCTTCCACTGGCCGCAGCAGAATTTCGCAGCGATATGGCTCCGTCCGCAGTGGTATCTCTACATAAACAGCTTCCTCTCCGATACGCAGAACGGAGGTCTGGGCTTCGTTACCGGTGGGGACTATACGCTTGCGAGCGTGATCCCGGGTCTCTGGCAGCTAGCTGCGAAGTCCGTATTCGTTGGACACACGCAGACCGATAACCCTCTAGCTTCGAACGCGGGGCCGTTCAACCCGCTAAAGAGCTCCGACACGAAGATTTCGGGGCTCGCCTGCGACACCCGCGACGTCAACCACTGCAGATCATTAAACGAGGGCATAAGCATACCGATCGACAACTTCGGCGTTAACCAGCGCTTCTACAACATTTACGACGGGCCCAATTACCAGGACTCGAACGCTTACCTCGACATAACGGAGACTGATCTGAGTCCGCAATGCCAGCCCGGCGGGTTGACCAAATGCCCGCAGGACGGAGGCGCAGCCGGGGTGCCGTGGTGGATTTATACGCGGAGTATAGGGATACCTGTGAACAAGACGAAGAGCTCCTGCGTCCTGCCGAACGCGGCAATAGGATGGAAGCAGCCGAACGGGTTTTTCTACCCGCCTGCTTTCCATTCGGAGAAGCTCTACTTCCACAACGTAGACATACGCCACTACGTACTCGAACCTCTGTGGAAGGCGGGCACCTACGAGACTATTGATAGTCAGGTGCAAACGGATTACTGCAATTTTCCCGCAAGCAATATGTTCGGGAACTTCAGCAGCGTCGACAGGCAGACCGTGCTGAACGACGACGACGGGTCGCTTACTGGGTTGTTAAGTCCTGCCGATAGTCCGGCCAAGGGCGAAACAATATCCGTAAACCTCGACTCCTTCTTTAACGCGCCGATTGAAGCAACCGAGTGCGCGTCGTTTAATACCGCAAAAACGAGCCCTTATCAGTACCTGTCTACGGTCGTTTATCCCGGATGCGCGACGAACAACTCGTGCGACGGTTCTACCTGGAGCAGTCCGTGCACTGACGCCACATGCTTCGGCGTTCCGATCGAGAGGCAGCTCCTCACGTCCGCGGACAAAAGCGACCTGTCCACTACGGGCATACGCATGGCTGGCATGGACCTCTTCCAGAGGAGCATGATGACGCTCAACAACGCAACTTATTATATCGATACTACCGTGTCTCAGACGGAGCAGGCAAAAACCGCATCAAGACTGAACGTGTTTAAGACCGGCGATACTTACTATGTCTTCTTCCTCTACGCCAAGCCCGAAACCAAACAGACGTACCAGATATACGTGGGCCAGAGGCTCAATATCGGCAATAAGGATCAAGTAGGCGACGTCGGCATCGTGCGGGCCAACATCTCGGGTAAGCCGATAACGTTTACTCCGGGGCCTGTAAACTGGGGGAGCGTCGGTTGGACGAAGAGTTACAACAGCACCACGGGTATTCTGACGGTTACGACCGATTTGAGCAGCTACGCGGGTGAGTTCGCCTCGACGAAGAACGACTTCTGTCAGCCGCCGACTTTCTGCAGTCTCACCGGGAATACCTGCGGATGCTCGACATCGCTCCCGAGTGACCAGCT
>DATIET010000036.1:0-6554 GCA_035455615.1 Thermodesulfobacteriota bacterium | reverse complement strand
CGCATAAGTCTCTGATCAGGCAATTCGGGGAGAGACGCGCGCAGTTCTTCTATCTTCTCCTTCTCTATCACTATGGGCAGGAGGTCCGGGTCGGGGAAATACCTGTAATCGTGCGCTTCCTCTTTCGTCCTCATCGAAAATGTGATGCCCTTGTCGGCGTCAAACAGCCTCGTTTCCTGTACTATCATTCCCCCGCTTTCGACGGTCGAGACCTGCCTCCTTATCTCGTACTCTATGGCTTTCTGTATGAACTTGAACGAGTTTACGTTTTTTATCTCGACCTTAGTGCCGAGCGTTTTGCTCCCCCTGGGACGGACGGACACGTTGGCGTCGCACCGGAGACTCCCTTCCTCCATGTTGCCGTCGCATACCCCTATATACATCAGTATCGAGCGGAGCTTTTTCAGATATAGCACCGCTTCTTCGGCGCTCGCAATGTCGGGTTCGCTGACGATCTCGATAAGCGGGACACCGGCGCGGTTGAGGTCGACGAAACTCGATCCGCCCTTGCTTTCGTGGACGAGCTTCCCGGCGTCCTCTTCCATGTGTATCCTGGTTATCCTTATTTTCTTCGCCGCGCCGTTTGTGCCGATGTCGAGCCATCCGCCTGTGGAAAATGGCTCTTCGTACTGCGAAATCTGGTAGCCCTTCGGCAGGTCCGGGTAGAAGTAGTTTTTCCGCGCGAACCGGGACCGGCCGTGTATCTCGCAGTTGACGGCGAGCGCGGCCTTCACCGCGTATTCTAGCGCCTTGCCGTTAAGCACGGGGAGAACGCCCGGCATCCCGAGGCATATGGGGTTGACCTGGGAGTTGGGCGGAGCGCCGAACTCGGTCGGGGCCGGTGAGAATATTTTCGACTTGGTCTTGAGCTGCGCGTGCACCTCGAGCCCTATAACCGGTTCGTAATTCATTTCGTCTGGTCTCCTTTCAGATAAATTAATGGTGATTGATAAGATCGAATTGTCAAGGAATACTAAAGCCATGCCGGAGAGGAACGTCCTCATAATATCGCCCCACCCAGACGACATGGAGATAGGCATGGGCGGTACGGCCGCCAAACTTATCGACAGCGGCGTCGATGTGGTGTCCCTCGTCGTAACCGACGGGAGGAGGAGTACGAGCGTATACGGTCTCAGCGAGGACGAGGTCGCCCGGCTCCGGGAGTCGGAGGTAAGGGATGCGGTCGGCATACTGGGGGTCGAGTACCTGATACTCCTCGGACTCGGGGACTTGAAGAGTGAGGAAAACAGGGCCCATTTTCAAAAGGAACTGAGAGTAGCGTTAAAAAGGTTCAAACCGGAAGAAATTTATATGCCTCATCCGGAAATCGACAAGCACCCGACACACAGGGCGGTGTCGTCAATAGCGCTCGAGACCATAAAGGGTATGCCGGCCGATGAACTGCCTGTCAGGCCAGCTATCTGGTGCTACGAGGTATGGACCCCTTTCCCGGCCTACGACAGGATCGAAGACATATCGCTTCAAATGCACTTAAAAACAGCCGCTATCGACGCCCACAAGAGTCAGATCGATTACAAGGATTACACCGACGGGATCAAGGGTCTCAACAGGTACAGGGCAGTCTTCGACGAGACTGCCGGAATTACGATCATGGAATACGCCGAGGTATTCATCGGGCTCGGCAAGGCCATGGGTGATGGTGATTGATCTGTCATTTCGAGCCACGGTTCCGAGCAAGCGTAAGAACAGGAAACCCTTGCTAATCAAACACAGAGTTTATTGAGCTTGGCAAAACGCTGAATCAAATTCTAATAGCGAGAAATCTATCTTTTTCCTTTCCCGACATTACAGAATTTGCGTTAAGAAAATAGATTATTAAGGCGTGAAAATCTTTCAGGGATGGGGTGGAATTGAAAGATTTTAGCCTTAATATGATATTTTTAGCAAATTATGTAGTCGGATGATTTTTGCTTCTTTTCATCAAGGAAAAGAAGGATAAAAAAACAGCATTTCTCCTTTCCTGTCATTCCCGAAACAACTGCGAGCGAGTGAGCAGTTGGTCGCTCCTGGCTGATTGCAAATACGCTTCAATATCGCGGCACTTTAGCTGCACAAGTCAAATTTAATCGGGAATCTCATCTTTAATAAACCGTAGGAGCGGCTTCCAGCCGCGATACCAAACCCCATCATCCTGAGCCTTTATTATTTCCCTCCCCCTTTATAAAGGGGGAGGGTTCGGGTGGGGGTGTCACCTTAGTATTCAATTAATCAAGAAAGTCTATCTCCATCATGCACAGAATGTGCGACACACAATGTGTGCTGATATATGGGAAGCGTCTCCCCGCTACGCATATCCCTTCCGGTTACGCCGGATAGAACGGATTACCAGTACGGCGAGGGTAATGGCGGTGAGAGGGATTACGAACCAGATCATTCCGAAAGCAAAAGTCCTTTCGAAATAATGGTCGGTCGAATCGAGCACGATGTAGGTCGTATAGGCCGCATAGTAGAGCAGGAAGAGTTTTCCTTCCCAGCGGGCGATAACGTTCCCCGTGAAGAAGATCGGCAGGCAGGCGACTGCGACGGCCGTCATAACCGGTATGTCGAATCTCAGGACCGATTCCGGTACCGCGATCCCATCGGGCGCCGCTATGCCAGAGATTCCGAGGACTGCCAGAATATTGAATATATTGCTCCCGACGATGTTCCCCACGGCTATATCCCGCTCCCCGCGTATGCTGGCGATGACGGAAGTCGCGACTTCGGGGAGAGACGTCCCCGCGGCTACGATCGTAAGCCCTATTATCAGTTCGCTCAATCCGAGGTAAGTCGCTATCATTACTGCCCCGTTCACGAGCCAGCGCGAGCCGAGCACGAGCAGCCCGAGACCCGCCGCTACTAGCGCAATGTCGATGAGGAGCGTCTTTTTCCCGCCCGCTTTGTATTCCTTTACGAACTCGTCTGAAGGCCTCTCCTTTTCTTTTCTGCTCTGCCGTATGAGGAATACCGTATAAGCGATGATGCCCGCCGTAAACAGGATGCCGTCCGTCCGGCTGATGCTCCCGTCGAGCCCCATGATGAGCACGAGGACCGAGCAGATGATCATAATCGGGACGTCTAACCTGATGATCTGCCGCGATACTGCGAGGGGGACTATGACTGCGGATAAGCCCAGAATGAAGAGCACGTTTAAGATGTTGCTTCCGATTACGTTGCCGAGGCTGATGTCCGCCTTATCGTTAACGCTTGCGATTACGCTCACGGCAAGCTCGGGGGAGCTCGTCCCGAACGCGACCACCGTCAGGCCTACTACGAGGGGGGAAATTCCTACCGTGGAAGCGAGCCTCGACGCCCCTCTTACCAGGGCCTCGGCGCCCGCGATCAGAATAATAAGTCCGATTGCGAAAAATATCAGCGTCATATGGGTATTCGTCCGGTTTTGAGGCTCCAGAGGAGCATGTCGAGCTCGTCGAGACCTATTCCGAGCTCACCGGCCAATGATTTCATCCCGCCTTCTATCTCTTTATATCTCTTTCCCGTCGAGGGCGGCTTCGGGGAGTCTATTATACCTAAATCGTAGAGCGATTTAATGACGTTTTTATCGAGAATGGCGTAGCCGTTGAATCCGATGTTCCTCAGAAAATGACTCGCCTGCGTATAGCCGATCCCCTTAATGTCCTTATTCAGCGCGAAGAAGTCCCTCCTTTCCTCCGGGCCCGGGAACGAATCGACGAGCTCCCGGAGCTTGAAACCGTATTCCTTTTTCAGGTACTCGCGCGTGTGAATTATAAAATATGCTTTTTCGGGGTACTTATGGACACCTTTTAGTGTACTTTCGGTGTACTCTGCCGTCCCGTCGAGAAGAATATCTCTTATCGCTTCGAGCGATTTGAGACCGACCTTAGGCCCTACGGCGGACGTCAGTATGCAGTAAGCGAGCTCTTCGAATATTTTTCTATCGTCCGCGCTCCCGCGTATCTTCCTGAACTCGCCGAGCTGCGCCTCGATCGTGTCCTTCCTGCGCGCATATTCGGATTTCAATTCTTCGAGTGTTTCGCCTTTGACCATTTAAGTAATTCTAGCATGCAATTCGCCGGGGTTATGCGGACCGGCCTCAATAGTATCAGCGAATCTTAAGTTCGATGAACTGCGACGTAATCCATACGGCTGCCAGAAGAAACCCCGCCGATAGGAAAAAAACGCCCAGTTTCTTAATCAACGTTACCTGTGGGGTTTTATGCTTCATATCCCCCGGCATGCCGGGCATTCCCTCCATCGAAGGCTTGCCCGATACGGCCGACATCATACCGTGCTTGAGCCCGCTCCCGACGAGCCATGAGTTTACCGGGTAAGCGGTTATCGCTCCCGCTATCGTCGCAATTGCGGATATCCCCCAGAACATAAGGCCCTTCGGGTCGTCCCCGCCCGGAATCTTCATCCTCATTATCGCCATCACGGGGATCATGCCGACCATTACGAAGTTCATCGATACGGTCTCGGAGAAGAACGTCTTTTTTACAGCTTCCAGGTAGTTCCCCCCGGCCATTGATTTCATGAACAGCGCCTGGAATATGAGGAGCCCCACGACGAATGCGGCCGCGTATTCGATGATCAGGTCTATGCCGTTAGGGAGCGCGAGGTGGTACGTGGCGATTGCGCCCAATATGATCCCGGTCGCGTCCCCGGCGACGCAGTGCATGAGGGAGCCCACGGACTGCTTCCAGTGAGGTGCGATGAACGCGTCGTGCGTCCCCGGTAGGGGCTCCCGGCAGGAGAGCATGTATATAAAAAGTCCGAGGGGTCCTGTATAGAGGACTATCAGTATCCAGGCGAGCTTCATCACCCACTGGGCGGGGGTATTCGTCTCGAGGTCGTATATTAGGAAGACGAGCGACGCCGCGGTGAGTATGTACCAGAGGACAAGCGCGCCTCCGACCATTGAATGAGGTATTATCATGTTTTTCCCCGGGTTATTGTGATATCGGCCAGCAAATGCTCGTAATGAAGCCATTATCCCATCAGTATCGAGGTTTTGTCAACAGTCAGACATGTGTTTTGGCGCCGCGTGTGATAATCTGAATCTGGATGACGATCGAGGAGCATATCAAATCCTACAGGGTAAGGCATTCGCTCAAGGTCGCCCTTGCGGGGTCACTCTGTGTGATACTGAGCGCGTTCCTCCATATTCCGGCGCCTTATTTCGCGGTTATGACCGTGCATATCATGATGACCGTGCACAGGGACAATACCTTCGAGCAGGGGATCGAGAGATGGCTCGGACGCTCTTTAGGCGCCGTAATAGGCCTTATATCGGTATACATTTTTCACAACATGCTGCCCTTGTATCTGTTTACCATCTTTTTCTGGCTGTGTCTCAGCACATACCTTTACGTCGAACAAAAGTTCTCATATGCGTCGCTGATGGTCTCGGTCGCGACCGCGGGCGTTATGTACACCGGGCTCGTCTCCATCGGCGCCGCGGAGGCTCTGACCGTCGACTGGATAATACAGATAGCGTTGGGCGTCCTCGTCGTCTGGCTGATCGACTATTTACTCTGGCCTCCGAAAACATTGACATCCATAAAGGAGAGCATGTCCAGGGTCGCAGGCGGTTTCAGGGATACCGTGCACGCCCTCATTTCGAAAGCGAAGGAAGGCGAGAGCCCCGAGCCGGTCAGGAACCGGCTTACGCTCGACACTATTAACAGCATCTCCTCTCTGGTAACGCGTGCGGAAAAAGAAGAGAGAGAAGGGCTCTTTCCGGGCGACCTGTACATTAAATTAATCGCGCATTCGAAGAGCCTATTCGTAAAGCTCGAATCGATCGACGTAATGCTGCATAAGGACGCGCCGTTTTTATCCGAAGGCGAGCTGTCGTCGGGAATCTACGGAGTTCTCGAAGCCGCGGAGAGCACCTTTTCCGACCTCGAGGATTCGATCCTGAGAAGGAGCTCCTTCGAATACGGTGGAGGTGAAATACATGAAAGGCTGCGCGCACTCGAAGAAAAATATATCGTTATGAGGAAGGAAGCGGCTTTCTCGGAGTGGGAATATGAGGAAGTCCTCGAGCTCGGTTCTTTAATAAACCTCCTGAAAAATGCGGCTGAAGACCTTCAGGAGATCTCGGCGGCGTGGAAGGCGATTCAGTCTCATATCGCTTCCAGTGAATTCCCTCAACCGCTATCAGCCCCGGCGAAAGACGGATCATATATCGCACAGCGGGAATTTAAACTCAATATCGAGAGTCTCAAGAAAGGGGTAAAGACGGGTTTGGCCGTGATGGTCATAGTGTACGGTTATCTATATTTGTCGCTACCGTCCGGCGTGGGTCTTTCGGCGATCATTACGATCCTCGTTATTTCCTATCAAGCTAATCTGGGGATGTCTCACCTGAAAGCCAGGCTGAGGTTTATCGGGTGTCTCATCGGAGGGTTGTACGGACTCGCGGGTCTGTACGTATTGAGCCAGTCCCCCCATATGCCGATTCTTGTAATGGTGCTTTTTCTCGGCCTTTTCCTCGCGACTTACGTTGCGCTCGGCAGCGAAAGGGTTTCTTATACGGGGGTGCAGGCGGGTCTCGTCCTGCCCCTGTC
>DATIET010000035.1:0-4567 GCA_035455615.1 Thermodesulfobacteriota bacterium | reverse complement strand
GAATTTATGAAATCCCCGTGGGGCCGGTTCACGCCGGCATAATCGAACCGGGGCACTTCCGGTTCAGCGTCATCGGAGAAGAAATAGTATCGCTTGAGCCGAAGCTGGGATATAAGCACAAAGGCACAGAAAAACTCTTCGAGGTTCTGTCGATGGCAGACAAGGTCAGATTATCCGAAAGGGTTTCGGGAGACACCTCGTTCACTCATTCTCTGGCATTTTGTCAGGCCGTGGAAAACCTGTCCGGCATCACAGTTCCTGAGCGGGCGAAATATTTGAGAGTCGTTTATTCCGAGATGGAGAGGCTCGCGAACCACCTGAATGATATCGGTCTGATTATGCTGGACGCAGGTTATAATTTCGGCGGCAGCAACGGAGCGCGCCTCCGCGAAATCGTCATGCAAAGGTGTGAACGCCTTGCCGGAAACCGCTTCCTCCGAGGCATAAATACGGTCGGCGGGGTAACGCGGGATATCACGAGTGAGATGAGTGCGGAACTTTTAAGCGGCCTTAAAAAAGTGCACGGGGATTTTAACGACGTGATTGAAATTGCGGAAAGCAGCTTTTCCCTCTCGAACCGCCTTTCCGGAACGGGCAAGCTCGATCGCGAGGTAGCACTTGACCACGGAGTCATCGGAGTAACGGGCAGGGCAATAGGGATCGCACACGACGCGCGTCTAGAATATCCGTATGCGGCATACGACAAATTAAAATTCGAGGTCGCCCTGGAAGAAGAAGGAGATGTGCGGGCGAGATGGTCAGTCCGCGTCAAGGAAGTGCATTCTTCCATGAATATTATAGAGCAGTCGCTCAGGAGCATTCCTTTGAACGACGATATAATCTCCGGCGGTGAAATGGTATTGAGGAGAAACAGCTACGGCATAGGGGTGGCGGAAGGATGGCGGGGCGATATCGTTTATTTTGTTGCCACTGATGCGGCAGGAGAGGTAAGCAGGGTAGATGTGCGCGATCCTTCGTTTATAAATTGGACAGTATTGGGTTACGCAGGGAAGGGGAATGTGGTGCCCGATTTCCCCCTCATCAATAAAAGTTTTAATTTGTCTTATTCCGGAAATGACCTGTAAAACAGGTCAGGCGCGGTTAAAACAGCCGCCCGGTCCCGTTCGCGCCTTTAGTCGCCCGCGAGGCGAATAAAGACAAAGAAGGAAACAGCGTTTAACAGACTACGCCACTGACCGGAGGGCCGGATTGTTACCGAATTTACGGTCTGAAAATGCGTATTCGCGATCTATTTTTTTATAGTGCCTTTATAGGAATATATAATCGGGTCCTGACCTTCCTTCGACCAAAACATTGTCCCTGAGATTTCGTCTCCCTTAACCGAGCCTTCCCATTCCGTCTTACCTTCTTTACCGCTCGTGAGTGTGGATTTGAACATTACCGCACCGTCTTTTGACCTTGATTCATACGGAGCCGGAGTAAAGCCATACTGTTCGCACTCGGCTGAGAAGAAGGTTCCGTCCTTAAAAATCATCTCATCCTTGGTCGTTTCATTTTTATTCGCCTCGGTCAGCTCGACTGAAAAAGATCTGCCGTCCAACGAATCGTCCGCGGATGCGGCATCAATACTTATGCCGAGTAATGATGCACATAGAACAAAAACACAAATGTATAGTGATGAAATCAGAATATTTTTCATATTCCCCCCTGTTTACTGGAATTGTACCTACAAATAACTCTACAGGAGTACGTAAAGTGATGTCAACACCGCTGAATGGCCGGATCAATCAACAAAACGGCCGGCTTTGCATCGCGCTACCCGGCTTGACTCAGCAAATAAGGGGCGGTACAGGGGACTAATCTCAAAACTTTCCTGAGTTCGTATTCATTCATTTATAAGTAATCAGCAGAAGGCCGCCAGCGATCAACATCAGCAGCCTGAGTCACCTATAACGTCTTCACAAAGGCTACGAGCTGTTCGAGCGCGGTTCCCCATCCGTCCCGGAATCCCCTCTCCTCGTGCCTCTTGCGGCCTTCTTCG
The DNA here is from genome assembly GCA_035455615.1 of Thermodesulfobacteriota bacterium. Taxonomy (GTDB): domain Bacteria; phylum Desulfobacterota_D; class UBA1144; order Nemesobacterales; family UBA2774; genus 2-12-FULL-53-21. Next base: position 2,565 of record DATIET010000035.1, on the reverse strand, counting down.
TCGGGATGGAGCGCGATAACCGTATATTTCGTTCCGCTCCCGTGGGGCTCGAGCATGATGATAGCCGTGAAGAAGCTGTCGATACAGTCGTTAGGCGTCGTAGACGGGCGATATCCCTTCTCGAGCGCGTCAGTCCAAACGAGCTTCTCGTTCTCGACGATTTCGAGGTAGCAGCCGTTATTCGGGTGGTCAGTACCCTCCGGTGAGCGCATAACTGTACGGAATATACCGCCCGGGCGGAGATCGATTTCACAGTCCACCGTCTGCCAGGGCGCGGGCGTAAACCATTTCTTGAGATACTCGGGCGTCGTCCACGCCTTCCAGACTAGCTCTCTCGGCACATCTACCACGCGCTCCAATACCAGATCGATCTTGGGGTTATGATTATATTTCTCATGAGCCATTATTCTTTCTCCTTTAATGTTTCAAGGTAATTGTCCAGTTGATCAAGACGGTGCTCCCATAGCACGCGCCTCTTTTCTATCCAGCGTTCCGCCTCTTTAAGGGGCTCCGGCATCAGCCGGTAGGTGCGTACACGGCCCTTTTTCTGCGAGCGGACAAGCCCGCACTCTTCGAGCACGCCCAGATGCTGCGTGAAAGAGGGCAGCGACATTCTGAACGGCCGCGCAAGCTCGCTCACGGGAGCAGGGCCCTCGCTCAACCGTGCCAAAACTCCGCGCCGGGTAGGGTCGGACAAGGCATGAAAAACGCGATCTAGCTCTACATGAATGTTAGGCATATACCTAACTATACTTTACGTGAATACTTATGTCAATGCCTAAGTATTATTTAACCGAAGCTGCAGTATGGGGATGCCCAAACGGCTAAGTCAGCTAATCAAGCGCTTCGGGCTTTTTGTAAGTGATAAGAAGAAGTCCACCGACTACAGCGACTAATCCGTATGTCAGCAGCGGAAGGGGGATCAGCATAGCCGCCAGGAACCCTCCCAAGAGCGCGCTCAAGGATTCCGCACCTACCTGTATAGCGAGGTTATTCCCGAGCACTCTCCCCTGCCTCTCCCCGCTCACGAGCCCCGAGATGTATGCGCTGCACGCGGCCATCGTGAGAACGAGGAAGACAGTAGCCGGGCCTGCCGTGAACCAGTAGGACACCTCTGATTTCGGTATGACAACCGCCGCGACAAATAAGCCCCCGACTATTGCCGTCCATATGATCAATGTCTTCAGCGTGAACCTCCTGCTGAGGGGAGCGAAGAAAAATATATTCGAGACTGCGCCGAGGACCGCCAGGTAGGAATAGTAAAACGTCACTTTGCCGACGTCGAAGCTCCACTCGTCGACCATGTATATCTGTACCACTCGCCAGAACCCGAACGCCGACATGTAGAGGAGGAAATTAACCAGATAGACCCTTCTTATCGGGGCGTCCGAAAAAACAGACGCGAGGTTCGTGAAAGTCTTGAAATAATCTATCGGCGCGTCCGTCCCGGGCACGAACGGGTCTTTGAAACTGATTAGAATCCACACATACGTTGCGATCAGCATGCCCAGGACTATCCAGAACGGGGTGGCGTAACCGAAATGTACCGCGACTAACCCTCCCATGAGGGGACCGGCTATATATCCCAGGCTCTCGGCGGAGTACATATAAGCGAACAAACGCCCCCTGTCCTCGGGCAGCGATATGTCCGCGATCGAGCTCTGGGCTATGGCTACGTTCGACTCCGTGAGTCCGCACATGAAGCATGCAGCCATGAGAAGCCAGAGGTAATGAAGCTGGAGTGAGACCGCTATGAACAGGTAAAACAGGATCGTGAAAAAGAGCGAGATCATAATTACCCTCTTCCTGCCGAACCTGTCGGAAAGAGCGCCTATCACGGGCGACCCTATGAACTGTCCGAGCGGGTAGAGGGCGAGGAGCACGCCTATAGTCGTCGTTTTAGCCGCCCTCGAGACCTCGCCGCCGAAGAACTCCTGGTCATACATCAGCATCGGCACGAAGAGAGTCACCATCATCGAGTATCCGATGAACCCGATGAATATGACGAGGTAGAGCGGCATCAGTGGGTGTAAGTCGGTTTTTTGTATGTCTACCCGGACCGGTATCATTCCCTAAGCCCCCCGCGGAGACAATTCCCAGCACATTATAACAAACATGCGCGTACGTTGCATAGCGTACGTCCCTCCGGTTCGTGTAGGTTATTATTTGAAATTCTGAATTGCGAGGTTGCCGGATATGCGTCCTGACGGAAGAGAGTGGGATGAACTCCGTCCCGTAAAGATAACGAGGGGGATCATGAAATACGCGGAGGGGTCCGCCCTTATAGAGACGGGTGAGACCAAGGTCCTCTGCACGGCGACCTTCGAGGAGAAGGTCCCGCCCTTCCTAAAGGACACGGGAAAGGGATGGGTGACCGCGGAGTATTCCATGCTCCCGCGCTCGACGAAGGAGAGGATAACGAGGGACAGCGTGAGGGGGAGGATAGGGGGGAGGTCTCACGAGATACAGAGGATAATCGGGCGCGTGCTCAGGTCGGTGATTGACCTCGGCAAGCTCGGCGAGAGATCTATAACGATCGACTGCGACGTTCTCCAGGCGGACGGC
>DATIET010000034.1:0-3424 GCA_035455615.1 Thermodesulfobacteriota bacterium | reverse complement strand
AGCTGGTTGGGGACACATTCATGTTGCGGGAAGTCGACATGGTACAAGTAGTCGGCAGGGTACAACCTGTGCGTATCTATGAACTTCTTGGGGCTCACGGCGTGTCACTACCTCATGAGCAGGAACAAGCATTCAGTTTCTACGCTTCCGGGTTGGAGGCCTATCGCAAGCGGAGCTGGAACGAAGCCCTTAATTTCTTTATCCATGGCATGAGCCTGTGGCCGTGTGACGGCCCTTCACGGACGATGGCTGAACGTTGCCAGATTTACCAGAAGACACCACCACCGGAAGAATGGGATGGTGTATTTGAGGCAATCCATAAATTCAAGTGACGGGATTTGAATCACCGACCACAGGTCTAGAGAACCTGTGCTCTATCATAAGGACCGAGTAGAGTAAATATATTATTTTCGTAATACGCTGTAGATAATCAATATATGATCGAGTCACTTATTTATAATGAGGGATATTTCCCATATGATTTCGATTCATTCTTTGAGGCGGGTTTAAATGGAGGCTGGAATACCTTTGTAACATCCTTGTATTATTGAACAATCTGCGTCCCCGAGAGGATTCGAACCTCTGGCCTCAGGATTAGGAATCCTGCGCTCTATCCTTCTGAGCTACGGGGACGTGAATATTTCAGGGGCCAACGTAAACGCTATATACATAACAGACTTTATACTGTCCATCAATAGTTTCATTGGCAAAAAAACATAAGGACTTGGCATTTCTATATTTTATTGAACATAGTATATCTGCATAGCCGTTAAAGATTTCACCTGTCTCTGGTGTATGCTTGAAATATCCGAATTATCTGGTGCTATATTGAGTACGCATCCATGATCATAAAAGAACTTAAGGACATAGACCTCTTTTCCGGTATTAGCGACGAAGAGTTGGACGAGGACGTAAGGGGTGAGATGGTCGAATTGAAAAAAGGCGATCATCTTTTTTACGAGGGGGATCCCGCCAGGCGTTTTTATATTTTTCTCGAAGGCACGCTCGAAATCTACAGAATAATCAAGGGAGAAAAACTCCAGATCGGCCAGTTCACAAAAGGGATGTCCGGCGGCGAGGTGCCTCTGCTCTCGGGAATGACGCATATGGCAAACGGGGTGGCTGTTTCGGATATGAGAATATTCAGTGTCGACGAGAGTGATTTCTGGTACATGCTGGGTAACTGCTCGACGGTAAGAGGAAAAATATTGTCCAACATGTCGAGCAGGATGTTTGAATTGACGCACCTCTCTTTTCAAAGGGAAAAGCTGGCCTCTCTCGGAACGATGGCGGCCGGCCTCGCCCATGAATTGAACAACCCGGCTTCGGCAGCAAAGAGGACGGCGGAGAACCTGGCGAATACCGTATATGAATTCGACATCTTCTCCTCCGAGATACTCAAATACTACATGTTCAAAGACGAAGTCGATAAGAGCGGTTATCCGTTTCAGGAAATCGAAGAAGTCATAGACGTGGACGGTGTGGAGCTCGACGCTGTGCAACGAAACGAGCTTGAAGATGAATTAAGCGGCTGGATGGAAGAGCAGGGCGTCGGAGAGCCGTGGGAGCTGGCATCGGTTCTTGTCTCCGTCGGATTTACCAAGAAAATACTCTGTGATTTTTCTGAGAAGTTAAAACCGGACCAGGTCACAAATTTTTTGAATTGGCTCCCGAGAGACGTTGAAATGAGGAAGCTCGTGAGGGAGCTCGTAGAAAGCACGTCCAGGATTTCGGAGCTCATATCGGCAATGAAATCTTACGCTTATATGGACAAAGCGCATGAGAAAAGAAAGATCGATCTGCATGAAGGCATAGAAAATACTATTATCATCCTGAACCACAAGCTTAAAAAAAAGAGCGTAACCCTTAAAAAGGAATTCGACTACAAAATTCCCGCGATATCCGCATACGGCGGCGAGCTCAATCAGGTATGGACGAACATGATCGACAACGCGATCGACGCTGTACCCGAAAAGGGGATAATCACGATAAGGACGGGAATGAACGGCAACGGGTCCGATACCGTGAATGTGGAAATTATCGATAACGGCAACGGGATACCGCAGGAAATACAGGATAAGATTTTCGACCCTTTTTTTACAACCAAGGCGCCCGGCGAGGGCTCGGGGCTGGGGCTCGAGATAACATATCGTATTATAGTAAATCAGCATAAGGGGACTATAGGCTTTGAATCCAGACCGGGCTTTACGAAATTTTCCATTTGTCTGCCTGTGGATATATAAGCCCATGCCCGAAAGACGACTATGAGGAACCACGGAAAATGAAAAAACCCATGATCTTCGCAATCGATGACGACCATGCCGTTATCAGGGCCATCGAAAGGGACCTTAGAAAGTATTATGGAAAAGAGTATAGGGTTATGACTGCTCAATCCGGTGAAGAGAGTCTCGAAAGCTTAAGCAAGCTCAAGCTTAAAAACGAGGTAGTCGCGCTTTTCGTTTCCGACCAGAGAATGCCCGGAATCTCGGGGGTAGATTTCCTGGTCCGGGCTAAAGACATTTACCCCGAGGCGAAAAGGGTGCTGCTTACGGCCTATTCCGACACCGACTCCGCGATAAAGGCGATAAACGAAGTGCAGCTCGACTACTACCTGATGAAGCCCTGGGACCCGCCTCAGGAGAAGCTCTATCCGGTTTTAAACGACCTTCTGGATGAATGGCATGCGTCATACAAGCCTGACTTCGACGGGATACGATTAGTCGGTTATCAATGGTCGCCCCATTCGCACGCGATAAAGGAGTATCTGGCGGGCAACCTGGTCCCGTATCTCTGGCTTGACGTTGAGCTGCATGATAAGGCCGGGGAGCTTTTAAGCATATCAGGGATCGAGAATAAAGACTTACCCGCAGCTTTTTTTGAAGACGGCTCGTATCTGACGAATCCCGATTTCACGTCCCTCGCGCGAAAGTTGGGTCTTAGATCGGAGGCTTCCCAGGAAATCTACGACGTCGTAATAATCGGAGCGGGGCCCGCGGGGCTGGCGGCGGCGGTGTACGGGGCGTCCGAGGGCCTGAAGACCCTTCTCGTCGAGAAAAAAGCCCCGGGCGGACAGGCGGGTACGAGCTCGATGATAGAAAATTATCTCGGCTTTCCGAGCGGCCTGAGCGGAGCCGAGCTCACGCGACGGGCTATTACGCAGGCTACCAGACTGGGTGCTGAATTTCTTACACCCCAGGAAGTCGTCGATATACAACTGAAAGACATGTATAAGATCCTGAAGCTCTCGGACGGAAAGGAGATAAACGCTCTCAGTCTGATAATCGCGTCCGGTGTCGATTACAGACGATTGGATGCCGAGCACGTTAATGACTTTACCGGAGCGGGAATTTATTACGGCTCCAGCAGGACGGAAGCCCATGCCTGCAAGGGTAGAGACGTATATATAGTCGGTGGCGGGAATTCG
>DATIET010000033.1:0-2236 GCA_035455615.1 Thermodesulfobacteriota bacterium | reverse complement strand
ATGTTATCCTCACACGCACCCTCATAATCTACCAGGGCGTGGATTCCACTTTAGCGACAGCGGTTGGCCGGGACTTCAAGGGAAAAATATCTCTTGTGCTCTATGCCGTGGCAATATCACTTTCCTTTGTGAATTCGTGGTTTGCTTTTGCTCTGTACGTCCTGGTTGCTGCTATGTGGCTGATCCCTGACCGCCGTATCGAGAAAGCGCTGGCCGGATAAGCACGTATTCCGGCAAACCCCCCATAAGATACCGTCCTTTCCCCGCACGCGCGGAATATGCCGTAACACCTTAATTAAAATGGGATTATCCGGTACGGGACGGTATAATATTATCCGGGCAAGCCCCGCATTATGAACCGCGCCATCGCCATATCGGGTTTCGTATTACTCCTCGCGGTAGTTCTCCTCATATTCTTCGACGAGGGCTACATCCGCTTCAACTATCCGAGTGAAGAGAAATACCCTGTCCGCGGCATAGACATTTCCCATCATCAGACGGATATAGACTGGGGCATTTTGGAGCGGGCCCGGCTCGACTTCGTATTCATCAAGGCGACCGAAGGCGGCGACCACAAGGACACTAAATTCGGCGAGTACTGGAAGAGGGCAGGGGATCTCGGGCTCGCGCGTGGCGCGTACCACTTCTTCACTTTCTGCAAGTCGGGCAGGGAGCAGGCGGAGAACTACATCGCGACCGTGCCGGCAGGGGAAGGACTCCTCCCCCCGGTGATCGACGTCGAGTACGGCGGCAACTGCAGCGCCCGTCCCTCCAGGGAAGAGCTGGTAAGGGAGATCGACGAGTTCTCGGACATCGTCGAGCGGAGGTACGGCAGCCGGCCGCTCATATACACGACCAACCAGTCTTACAGGGACTTTATCTCTGGAGAGCTTCCCGGCTATCTGATATGGATAAGGGATATATACAGTACGCCCGGCCTTCCCGACGGCAGGCAGTGGAGCTTCTGGCAGTACACCAACAGGGGGAGGCTCTGGGGGATAAAAGGTTTTGTCGATCTGAACGTTTACAACGGCACGCGCGAGGAGTTCTCGGCGCTGCTTACGCGGAATTGATATATTACAAGTGATGCGCCTGGAATTTTTCGGATAAATCGGGGACGGGAAAGTGATCACAGAATCCATTTCCCCATTAGAAAAAGGGGAACAATTCCGACAAATCGGGGGAATTGGTCACTGTCGATAAATGGCAGAGAAATGTCTTAGTTGAAACGATGCAGGAATTGTGTCTTAATTAAAAGGGGGATTTAAAATAAAGAAGAATCCTTCCTTCAGACAGTCAGGTTCCCACCCGCCGCTTTCCCCGCGGCGGTCATATCCTTAGCGGCGTTGATTATCCTGCTTATCTTTCTGTAAGCATGCGTTTCCGGGGAGACCTTGCAGAGGAAGTCCTCGACTGTCTCGTCGTGCCCGCTCTTTTTCTTCCTGAACGACACGGTGCATAGTATCTCCTTTCCGCCTGAGCCGTAGACTGTGTGAGATGCGGGCTCGCTCACGTATTCCTCTTCGGGCGGCTCCTCCTCTCTCACGTACTTCCTTCCCCCGCTCGTCACGTTCCGGAGCCTGCTTATCCACGCCTTCGAATATGGCGGCTCGACCGGGAGGTCGTGAGGGGTGAGGACGGTATTTATCTCCCCCGTGTCTATGTCTATCTCCTGTACGGAGTGCCACTCGCGGACAGCGGGCCTGCTCCCTTTCCTCACCATGCGGAACACGTTCACAAGGATTTTTGAGGCGCGAGGGCAGAGGAGCACGTCCTCGTATGAGAGCTCGTCCGTCACGGGCGTCAACCTCCTGTAGGTGCCGTCCGTCATGTGCCTCGCGTATAAGCTTTTAAGCCCGCAACCGTCGCCGGGGCATTCCTGGAAATGCGCGAGGAACTGCCCGCTCTCGGGCTCATAGTAGAGCCCCAGGAACCGGTTCTCGGAAGGTATCCCGATCGTTTCCCATTGGTTAGCCATGTGTTTTCCGACCTGCTGTGGATTTTTAATCACCGCTCGGCAAGACCCGTTTCAGCCGGAGACGGCTCACATACGTGATGCGAACAAACTTGCTGATGACCCGATTCAATTATAATACAAAACCGAAGCGATTGTGAAGGGGGGATGTGAAATTATAGCGGGACGCTCGTGCCGGCTATCACTCCGCCGTGAGTACCCGCGCGTGGCGCATGTTTCCCGCCCCGGTGAAGCACCTGAAGCGTCCCAAAAATTCCTGCT
>DATIET010000032.1:0-3016 GCA_035455615.1 Thermodesulfobacteriota bacterium | reverse complement strand
TGCAACAACACTGGGAGCGCCATTCGATCCCGACAAGAGCTACGACGAACAGAAGGACATATGGAAGATAAGCGGCCATACAGTAAAGACTATGAACAATACGCAGACTGCAGTCGGCGACAAGAGCGGGCTCTGGACTACAGTTATATCCGCCGTCGTGTTCGCGGCGTATCAATAATCGTTAACCAATCAAAGCAAGCTAACCAGCGGGTACTCCGGACGGGCCCGCCAGTTGATCGTCAGTACTCCGGGAATAAAACAACCGGGGCTTCACGCGGACTCAAATAATAATCCACGCTGTGACCGATTTTATATCTCAAGCTCCGCTTTCTCGTCCTCGGCAGACGTGATTTCGTGAAGGGACATATCGGCGGCGGGCAGGCTGTTTTGGTTTCTCAATTGCTCGATCCTCCTGAGCGCCGTTTCGACCTTATTGGTCCTGGTGGTAGTCAGATTATCGTACTCCGTCTGCACCTCTCCGATCTTCTTGCCCAGCTTGTCGAATGAAGCGGTGTAGCTTTCCCACTGCTTGTTGAACGCGCCGTAGAGGGAAAGAATATCGTTCGTAGTCCTCTGAAGATTAAAGTTGTCGACCGCCTGCCTGATCACGGCGAGAACGGCGTAGAGAGTTATCGGAGAGCACAATATCACTTTGGTCCTGAGCGCCTCGTCCAGGACGAGACAGTCGTTCTCCTGTATGAAAGAATAGATCTGCTCGTTCGGTATGAACACTATCACGTAATCGATCGTATTCTCCTCGGGGTTGATATAGTCCCTGCACGTGACCTCTTTTATCCTCACCCTTACGTCCTTCAAGAATTGGTTCTTGAACGCCAGCTTGTCGCTGTCGACATCCGACTCTAAAAACCGGAGATAATTATCGAGCGGGAACTTGACGTCCATATTCACTTTCAATCCCTGCGGCAGAATAAATGTGTAATCGGGCCTCGTCGTGCCCGATTCGATCATCCTCTGCTTATGGTAGTTAATGCCGTCCTTGAACCCGATAAAAGAAAGAATATCCTCGGCCATCCTTTCTCCCCATTGACCGCGCTGCTTCGTATTCGCGAGCGCCTCCCTCAACTTGTTCGTCGTTCCCTGGAGCTCGGCCGTCCTCTCGGCCGTGATCCGGAGCTGCGTCGCGAGCTCGCCGTACTTCTGCTCCCTGTCCTTCTCGAAGCTCACCACCTGGCTCTCAACGCGCGTGAGCTCTTCCTTGATTGCGGTCAAGGTCTGGTCTATCAGGCCCTTCTTGTTCTCGAGCTCCTTCTGCCCCAATTCCGATTGCCTGGAGAGTGATTCCCGGGCGATCTTCAGAAACTCTTCCGTGTTTCTCGAGAGCGCGTTATACGACAGGTCCCCGAACGATTCCTTGATCCCGGTAATGATATTGTTCAGGTCCTGGAGCTTCTGCGTTTCGGTCTCCGACAGGAGCTCGAGGGCTATTTCCTTGACCCTTCCCCTGATAATAAGGTTTATAAGGATTACTATGACGGCCCCGGCCAGGAGCCCCAATCCGAAAACGGTCATATAATCGCGGGTCATGTATTGCTCGATCAATGCTCTCTCCTCATCTCAGGGTTCTCTCACAGCGTTAAATGTCCTGACGCCCTTATACTCCCCCGCTCGCGCATATACTGTGTTCCAGGTTCGGGACCGCGGTTAATTACCCAGCATCTCCCTCGCGGCGTCGATCGTCTTTTCGGTGATGTTGATCCCGCCTATCATGCGGGCGAGTTCGGTTATCCTTTCGTCCCGCCCGAGGCCCCGTATACGGACCTGCGTCTTCTTGTCCTCGAGAGTCTTCGTCACCAGAAGGTGCGTATCGGCGAACTTCGCCACCTGGGGCAGGTGAGTGATGCATATCACCTGGCACGTGCGTGAGAGGTTCTTTATCTTCCTCCCCACCGTCTCGGCCACTGCGCCCCCGATGCCCGAATCGGCCTCGTCGAATATAATCACCGAGCCGCCGTCCTCTTTCGATATGAGCTCCTTCAAGACGAGCATTATGCGCGAGAGCTCCCCTCCCGAAGCGACCTTTGCCAGCGGCTTGGGCGCTTCGTCCGGGTTCGCCGAGAAGAGGAACATGACGTCGTCCATTCCGTCGGCCGATATGTCCTTCTCAGATATGACGATCTCGAACCGGGCGCCCTTTATACCTACTTCCTTAAGATCGCTCTCTAAAGACTTCGCGAGGCGTGATGCGGATTCCTTCCTTTTCCCGGAAAGCTTTTCGGCCCCGGTCCGCATCTGTACTTCTATCCTCTCCAGCTCCCGCCCGAGCCTCTCGATCTCTCCCTCGAAACCCGCGATGTTACGGAGCTCTTTCCCTATCTCCTCCCTCTTTCCGAGTATCTCGCCGATGGTGTCCCCGTATTTCCTTTTCAGGTCTTTTATTTCCTGGAGCCTGCTCTCGACTACTTCGAGCCTGCCGCTTTCCGAGCCGAGGCCGGAAGCGTAGTCTCTCAGGGTGAAAGCGGCGTCCTTTATCTGAAGTGCCGCGTTCTCGAGCGATTCCCCCGCCTGCCTGAGCGCCGGGTCTATCCTGGCCGCGTCCTTTATATCGGACGAGAGCCTGCTAAGCGACCCCAGGAGCGAAGGCTCGTTTTCGTATAGGGTTTCGTAGGCCCCGCGCGCGGCCGAGAGGAGACGCTCGCTGTTGAGGAGACGTTTCTTCTCGTCCTCCAGCTCCTCGTCCTCGCCTTCCCTCAGGAGCGCATCGTCTATCTCCGCCGACTGGAATTTAAGAAAGTCCTCTTTGTCATAGAGGTTCTTCTGGGTAGCGGTGAGCTTTTCGATCTCCCTCTGCACTTCCCTGTAACGGCCGTAGAGCTCCCTTTGTCCGGATACAAGCTCCCCGTGCCCCCCGAATTCGTCGAGCACCCTGATGTGGTTATCCGGTTTCAGGAGGCTCTGGTGCTCGTGCTGGCTGAATATGTCTATTATTCCTTCAGACGCCTGCTCCAGCACGGGTATAGTCGCTATACCCCCGTTGATGAAGGCCCTGCTCCTGCCT
>DATIET010000031.1:0-6214 GCA_035455615.1 Thermodesulfobacteriota bacterium | reverse complement strand
ATCGGCGGCTTCGATAAAGAGGACTTCATGATCGGGGTCATTAAAGAGGACGTAATTATCAGGGAGCCGCTCGTCAGCCCCACGAAGTCTGTATCCTTTTATGCACCCACGTTTTATCCCATGTACTTTATAAATAACCTGCTCACTATGGACGAGAAGTTCGAAGAGCGCGGTTACTCGACTTCCGAGGCCCTATATGTCTACATTGAGCTTGCGACAAAGGCTTCGGAGAGGCTCGGGCTCCACGGCACTTTCGCCATGGCCTTCGGGGCCGGGTACGGGAGCGTACGCACCGGGTGGGTCGCCGAAAAAGGCTTCCCGGTCGAGAGAGAGATATTCTTCGATATGTTTTTCAAAAGCAGGAAGAAGGATTACGACTGGGATTTCTACTGGACATCCGTAAGGGAAAGGCTCCGGGAGATACTGAGCAGGTTCCGGGTCTGGCAGGAAGACGAGGAGCTCTTCCATAGGGAAGTGAAGTCGAAGGCCATAGTCATACCTATGCTGGTTTGAAAGTAATCGGTCCGGCGGGTTCCCGCGGATCTCCGCATCACGGCACACCGGCGCCGATCAATCATTCATAATCGTCCGTGTATTCTTCGGACAGGTCTTTAAAAGTGGGAACGCCCCTGGAGCTGTCGAGGAACGTGAGTTTCACGGTCCCGGTCGGGCCGTTTCTCTGCTTGCCTATGATAAGCTCCGCTATGCCGTCCTTTTCCTCGGGTGTTTTCCTGTAGGCGTCCGCCCTGTGTATGAACATTACGAGGTCTGCGTCCTGCTCTATCGCGCCGCTCTCCCGGAGGTCCGCCAGCTGCGGCCGCCTGTCGGAGCGCGACTCGGTCTGCCTGCTCAGCTGTGATACCGCGATTACGGGCACGCTCAGCTCTTTCGCGAGCGCTTTAAGGGAGCCCGAAATTTCGGCGATCTCCCTCTCCCTCGTCTCCGTCCTCCTCGTGCCGCGCATGAGCTGAAGGTAGTCGACTATTATTAGATCGAGACCCTTATCCCTCTTCTGCCTCCTGGCCTTGGCGCGTATCTCCATGACGCTTATAGCGGGCGTATCGTCTATATAAACCTTCGCCCGGCTGAACTCCTCGGCTGCCTTTACGAGCCCTTCCAGGTCTTCGTCCTTTATATAACCGCTCCTTATGTTCGAATAGCTGACGAGCGCTTTCATCGAGAGCAGCCTCAGCATGAGCTGCTCCTTGGTCATTTCGAGCGAGAATATGCCGACCGACGCGTCGCAGTCTATAGCCGCGTGCGAGGCAATGTTGAGGCAGAGGGAGGTCTTCCCGAGCCCCGGTCTCGCCGCCACTATGACCAGGTCCGCCTGCTGGAGCCCCGAAGTCATGTAGTCGAGCTTTTCGAACCCCGTCGGTATCCCCGTGACGAGCTCCTTCCTCGCGTGGAGCGTCTCTATAATATCGAGCGCCTTGGCCGCGAGGTCCCTCGAATCGTAAAAGCTCGGCTTGATTTTATTCTGCGCTATGTCGAGTATCTTGTGCTCGGCCCTGTCTATGAATTCGTCGATATCCGAGACGCCTTCGTTTCCCTGATGCGCTATGTCGCTTGCGGCCATCACGAGGTTTCTGATTATCGACTTTTCCTTGACCAGCTTCGCGTAGTAGCTCACGTTCTCAGTCGCGGGCACGATCTCCGTCAGGTACGTGAGGTAGCTGCTCTCGCCCACTTCCTCGAGCAGGTTCCCGTTCCCCTTCAGGTAATCGAAGAGCGTAAGCAGGTCGATAGGCTTGCTGTCCCTGTCGAGGTCGATCATGGCGTTGTATATCTTCCTGTGCGCCTCTTTATAGAAGTCTTCGGCCGTGAGAATCTCCATGACCTGGTTTATCGCCGAGCTCTCTATGAGGATTGCGCCGAGAACGGCCTGTTCCGCTTCCAGATTCTGCGGGAGCTGACGTGTGAGCATCTCCATGATTATCTATATTAAATCACTTGTTCGGATGTTTTCAACTGAGCGGGTTTAAAAAGAAAGCACAAGGGCGGCTTACGGTGCGGGATCAGTATCCGTGTGAGAGTCTCTCGGCAAGAAACCTGTCGAGCCCGCTGTCTATTATCTTTTTCTGTGCGCCTTCTACGGGATATTCGACCCGTATGAACTCGGCCTCCCCGCGGTCGTCGTACATCAGGAACGATGCCCGCGGGTCCCGGTCCCGCGGCTGCCCGACGCTTCCGGGATTGACGAGGTATCTCACTCCGTCCCGTATTTTACACACTCGGTCTCTCGAAACGCTGACGGTGCCGTCCGAGAGAGAATACACGACGCTCACGTGAGTGTGACCGAAGAAACAGAGGCTCTTATTCTTAAGGAGTGGGAATTCGGGAGCCGCGTCGAGCGCGGACAATATGTATTTATCGGGGTCCGATGGCGCGCCGTGGACTATCATAAAACCGTCGATGACATCCTCTTCCGGCAGGCTTCTCAGGTATTCCTTATTCCCCTCGGTGAGCTCTCCCCTTGTCCATAGGGCGGCTTCCTTCGCAGCCGGGTTGAAGCCTGTGGGCTCCGTAAGTCCGCACGCGGCTTTATCGTGGTTGCCGATTAATGAAAAGATGTTCCTGCTCTTTATGATTTCGACGCATTCGTTGGGGTTCGCCCCGTAACCCACGATGTCGCCCAGGCAAATGATCCTGTCCGCATTACCGCCGTCGATTTCGCCGAGGACGGAGCGGAAGGCCTCAAGGTTCGCATGTATGTCGGAGATGATTGCGTATCTCAACGCTCTCCTCGGCCGGTAGAGGTTATTCGACCAGCACTATCCCTATGTCCATCACGTTCGTGCCCGTGGGCCCGGTTATTATGAGGTCGCCCAGCTTGTCGAAGAAGTCGTACGAGTTGTTGAGAGCCAAGTGCTCTCTCGCGCTCACGTTTATGGTCCGGGCCTGGAGCCTGCTCTGCCCGTCGCAGATCGCCCCCGCCGCATCTATAGGGCCGTCTATACCGTCCGTATCGCAGAAGAGCCCCACGATGTTGTGACCTATGATCTCCATGCAGAATGACAGGGCGGTTTCGGTGCTCCTTCCCCCTTTTCCCGTGCCGAGGCTGCTCTGGACCGTAACCGTGGTTTCGCCGCCGAATATTACGCAGGACGGTTTCCTGACCGGGTTGCCGAATTTTTCTATATCGAACGCAACCGCCGCCACTACCTTCGCGACCTCCCTCGCCTCGCCTCCTATCTGTGAAGAAAGCAGGAGCGTGTTGTACCCTAGCTCCCCCGCTTTTTTCTCGGCCGCCTTCAGGGATTTGAAGTTGTTTCCGACGATTATCGTCTGGACGTCTTTCGGGTCGTATTCACCCTCTTTGAGGGTGTCGGGGGAGTTCCCGCTCCTCCCCTCCTCGAGATGCACGACCACCTGAGGCGGGAGCTTATGCTCGATGCCGAGGGCTTCTATGACGCGCCAGGCGTCCTCGAACGTAGTGGGGTCGGGCACCGTGTGACCCGACGCTATGGCGTCGAGCCTGTCACTCACAACATTGGAAAGAATGAGTGTTATCACCTTTGCCGGCAGGGCTTTCTTCAGAAGCCCCCCTCCCTTTATCTGCGAGATGTGTTTCCTCACGGTGTTGAGCCCGTATTTGTCCACGCCCGACCTGAGCAGGGTTTCGGTAACCTTCCGCTTGTCGTCGAGGGAGATGCCGGGCGAAGGCATCGCAAGGAGCGCGCTGCCGCCGCCTGATATAAGGAATATGACGAGGTCGTTCTCCCCGGCTTTTTCCAGTACCGATACCACTTCCTTTGCGGCGGTTAGGCTCCTGTCGTCAGGCACGGGGTGGCTCGACAGATAGAATCCGAGCTTCTTGTAAGGGTTCTGCGGCTGGGAGTTCGATACTACAATGCCTCCCGTAAGCCTGTCCTCGAGCACCTCCTCGACGGCTTCGGCCATGGAGGTTGCGGCCTTGCCGAACGCGACCACGTAGATCGACCCGATGTCGTTCAGGTTATATCTCTTCTTGTCTACCGTCAGGACGTCCGATTTACGGCTCAGGTGGTCAAGCACGCATTTATAAGGGTTGGCGGCTTCTACAGCCTCCCAATACATCTTGAGGGCGTTTTCTCGCGATTTCTTGAAATCCATCTTGGTTTATTATCGGCTGAAGGGAATTTTCCAATCCGGACATTCTCGATCGAATTCAGCCTTTCCTCAGCTCTTCTATCAGCCTGTCGACCTTGTCTTTAGTCAGGTTCTCTTCTAGCCTGTCGTCGACGAGCATCACGGGCGCCGTTCCGCACGACGCCAGGCATTCCGCTTCCATGAGAGTGATTTTTCCGTCGGGCGTCGTCCCGCCGGTCCTCACGCCGAGCCGTTCGCACATGTAGTGCTCGACGTGCTCCGCCCCCCTGAGAGCGCAGGACAGGGTGCGGCAGAGCCAGATCACGTGCTCTCCCACCGGTTTTCTGAAGAACATGGTATAAAAAGTGGCCACGTTCTGAACGCTCGAAGGCGGTATGCCGAGTATCCCGGCCGCCTCTTCCATCGATTCGTTCGAAAGGTGCCCGAATTCGTTCTGTATTTCTCTCAAAACCGGTATGAGGGCGGACTGTTTGGTTTCGGACCCGGATACTATCAAATTTATTCTTTCTCTAAGCGGCTCTGGAAAAGGCATGTCTTCACTGCTCCGAATTGGCTCCGATAATGTTACATGGTTTCGACCTCTTCGCAAGAAAAATCTGTACCCTGCGTTATTCCGCTTACGGCGTTTGGTATTTTTCATGCAGAGCGCGCCCCGGGGTGGATATGAGCCGTACCGGATTCGGAGCGGGTGTGGAAATCCGGCGATTTTTGGTTAAATTAAAGAGCTTATTTCGAGGGCTTATAATTCTCGCGGGAGACCGGTAGGTAAAGATATGCTGAGTACGTTTAAAAAGCTTTTTGAAGGCTCGGGCGCTGATAATAAAGAGGAGAATAAAGGAGCCAGACTGAGGACCGCCACGTGCGTCCTCTTGCTTGAAGCCGCGACCGCAGACGATACATTTTCCGACGTCGAGCAGAAGAAGGTCGTAGAAATACTGAAATCGAGGTTCGGGATGGACGACGAAGCCGTAAAGGAGCTCATCGACGAATCGAAGAGGGCGAGGCAGGACGAAGCCGACATCTGGTACTTTACAAATCTCGTAAATCAAAACCTGTCTAACGAAGAAAAATACGATTTGATGGAAGCAGTCTGGGAGGTAATTTATTCAGACGGCTCTCTCGGCGAGTTTGAAAACTACGTAGCGCAGAAACTATACCGTATGCTGAATATAGACCATTCAAAATTCATAGAGCTCAAATTGAAGGTTAAAAACGAGATCCAGGGTTCGTAACTGCGTGCCTGGGCGGATAATAAGGGGCTCGTGTAAACCGGTCCCCCGACTTTGCGGCTGCAGGCGGCCCGGGGTAAATTTTTTAATGCGCACAGCTTAATCCGCTTCCTAAAGCTTAAAGTGACGGATAAAATAGAATATGGATAATTCATTCGGAGCCGGCTGTGAGTCGATCTAACAACGGAAGACGAGTGGCCATAGTCCACGGATTAAGAACCCCGTTCGTTAAGTGCGGGACTCTCTTCAGGAACCTCACCTCCCTGGATCTGGGTAAGATGGCGGTTGTCGAGCTGCTTAACAGGACAGAAATAGCTCCGAAGGAAATAGACAAGGTATTCATCGGCAGCGTCATACCGTCTGTCAGAACCCCTAACCTGGCCAGGGAAATCGCGCTCGGCTCAGGCGTCCCGGCGTCCGTGCCGGCTTTCACCGTTACTAGCGCGTGCGCATCGGCGATGCAGGCTTTCACGAGCGCGGTCGACAGCATCCTGTCCGGGGACTCCGATGTAGTGCTCGCGGGCGGAGCCGATACCGTGCACGACTCGCCTTATTTGGGCGGAAGGGGCCCGAGGTCGAGGCTCTCCGACTCAATTAATCTGATCGAGAAGGCCATGCCTCTTTTGAAGATGGGCGCAGGCGATCAGGCCTTTTCATTGCCGCTCTTGCAGGAGCGGTATGCCGGATACACGCTCGGTGAGTCAGCCGAGAAGCTCGCCCGGAGATATCAGATAGGCAGGGACGAGCAGGACGCATTCGCTGTAAGGAGCCACACGCTCGCCTCCAGGGCCCAGACGGAGGGTATATTCGAGGATGAAATAATTCATACGTTCGTTCCGCCTGATTTTACCGAAATCGTCTCCGCTGATAACAGCGTCAGGCACGACATAAGC
>DATIET010000030.1:0-8081 GCA_035455615.1 Thermodesulfobacteriota bacterium | reverse complement strand
TCGTTCCAGAGCACCATCCCCATCTCGGTCGAGCCGTACCCGTCGATCGCGCGCGTGTTGAAGCGCTCCTGGAATTCGTTCAGGTTCCGGGGCGCGGGTCCCGAAAGCACGATCCTGACCCCGTGCGTTCTGTCCCATTCGCCGGGCTCGGCTGACCACAGGTACTCGGCGACCGCGCCCAGCATATTGACGCAGGTCGCCCCGCATTCGGCGGCCCACATCCAGAAGCTCGACGCTGAGAACCGCGGGTAGAATACCGCGGTCGCCCCCGCGCCTATTGAGGTGAACAGGCACATTACCTGCGCGTTCGCGTGCCCGAGCGTGAGTACGCTCATGAGTACGTCCTCGCTCCTCACCCCCTGCTGCTGAATGTACCCCCGCACGGTCAGTATTATGCCGCCGTGGTTCCTCGACACCCCTTTCGGCATGCCCGTAGTGCCCGAGGTGAACATGCACCGCTCTACGTCCGAGGACTTAACGTCTATTCCGGGATTTTCAGGGGAAAACTCGTCGAAGCTTTTGAATGGAAGGGTTTTGATACCTCCGATTTTACCGGGAATATCATTTCCGGGGCCGGTGACGAAAACGTGCTTAAGGAATTTTAACCCGCCCGCGATCTGTTCGACCATCGGTATGCTTTCCCGGTCGATAACGATAGACTTCATCTCGGAATAGTTGATTATGTATGCGAGCCTATCACCCTTTTCGTCCTTGTTTATCGGCACCTGGACCGCGCCCGTCTTGTGAATGGAGAGGATAGAGATTACGTATTCGGAGGAATTCAGCATATAAATGCCGACCCTGTCCCCCTTTCGAATCTTATATTTGTTTATAAAGCCGTTCGCTACCCGGTTCGCCCATTTATTGGTTTCATCATAAGTGTAGCTTTCTGTGAGGTTCCCTTCCCTGTCGGCCACTCTGAACATCGTTTTATCGGGAAACGAGACTGCGCCGTCTTCGAGATATTTCGTGATCGGCTGCCATTCCGTTGTGTCGTCGAAGCTTCCGAACGGAAGGCTCCCTTTTCCGATGTATTGCTTGTCGCGGGGCTTGAAAAGAAGGATCATATCTCGTCTCCTGGTCTCTTATCGAACGTTTAGGACTATAAAGAATCAGGCGTTTATTTGTCAACCTGCGGGACCGAAAATCTATGCGTGCGGGTTTTCTCGATCGGAGTTTACTTCGGGTAAATTGCTATGCGGGTTTTTGTCCCCGTGCGATGGAGATAAAGTTCCTCAGTAAGTCCTTTCCGTACTTAGTCAGAATGGACTCGGGGTGGAACTGGACCCCTTCCATCCGGTGCTCCTTATGTCTAATACCCATTATCTCCCCCTCGTCGGTCCATGCGGATATCTCGAAGCAGTCGGGCAGCGTCTCTCTGTCGACCAGTAAAGAATGGTACCTCGTGGCTTCGAACGGGTCCGGGATACCTTCGAATATCCCCTTTCCGTCATGGTGTATCTGCGAGGTTTTTCCGTGAAGGAGCCTTCCGGCCCTCACTATATCGGCGCCGTAGGCATAGGCCATCGATTGGTGACCGAGGCAGACACCGAGTATAGGCGTGCGTCCGGCGAATTCCTTGATGACGTCGACCGAGATGCCGGCTTCCCTGGGGGTGCACGGTCCGGGGGATACGACAATCATATCGGGGTTCAGCTTCCCCGCGTCCTCCAGTGTGATTTTGTCGTTCCGGCGGACAACGACCTCCTCGCCGAGCTCGGAGAGGTAATGTACGAGGTTATACGTAAACGAGTCGTAGTTATCAATCATCAATATCATATCCGCACCCAGTTACTATACTATCTATATTAATATTATACGGTGTCTGGAATCAGAGTCCCGACTTTGCGACCTCTATAGCCCTCACGAGGGCTTTCACCTTATTTACAGACTCCTGATATTCCCGCTCGGGGTCGGAATCCGCTACTATTCCCGCACCAGCCTGTATGAATATTTCTCCCCCTTTGATTACGAACGTCCTTATGGTTATGCACGTATCCATATTGCCCGAGAAGCTGAAATACCCGACAGCCCCGCCGTATGCCCCTCTCCTGCTGGGCTCCATCTCCTCGATGATCTCCATAGCCCTCACCTTGGGCGCGCCCGAGAGAGTTCCGGCGGGAAAAGTCGCCTTTACCACGTCGAAGGCGTCCTTGTCGGATCTCAGCCTCGATATGACGTTCGATACTATGTGCATGACGTGCGAATATTTCTCTATCACCATCAGCTCGTCTACTTTTACGGAGCCCGTCTCCGATATCCTTCCCAGGTCGTTTCTCGCAAGGTCGACGAGCATTATGTGCTCCGCGCATTCTTTAGGGTCTGAAAGGAGCTCCTTTTCGAGCTCGCGGTCCTCAACCTCCGTCCTTCCCCTGGGCCTCGTCCCGGCAATCGGGCGGCTCTCGACCTCTCCTTCCTCGACCCTGACCATTACCTCGGGCGAAGACCCGACGAGGGTTTCGGTATCCGTCTTGAGGTAAAACATATAAGGCGACGGATTCAGCACCCTGAGCGCCCTGTATAGGTCAAACGGGTCGACGTCGAGCTCCGTTTTCCACCTCTGGGATATGACCGCCTGTATAATGTCCCCCGCCGTGATGTACTCCTTCGTTTTCCTCACCGCTTCCTTGTAATCCCCTGGCTTGAAATTCGATACGAGTTTCGGCTCCCCGTTCTTCGCCGCCCCCTCGTTATCATAGAAGCTGAGCGGTTTTCTAAGCTTCTTTATGATATCTTCTATCTTTTCTACGGCCCCGTTGTAGGCGTCCTGGGCGTTCTCCGGGTGAGAGACGTATGCGTTGTAGATTATCTTGATCTTGTGGTTGACGTTGTCGAAAACGAGCACGGAGTCGGTGATCATGAAAAGCGAGTCCCAGAGCCCTAACTCGTCTTTTTTCAAATCGGGCAGGTCTTCCACGAACCTTACGATATCATAGCTGAAATAGCCCACCGCTCCCCCGTGGAACCTCGGAAGATCCTCCGTATGCACGGGTTTATACCTGGACATGAGGTCCCTGAGTGAGTCTATAGGGTTCCCCTTAATCTTTTTCGATTTTCCGTCCTCGATTATCTCGATGTCGTTGCCCTTCGCCCTGAAAATAACGGAGGGCTCGGTTCCGAGAAAGCTGTATCTGCCCCACTTCTCCCCCCCCTCGACGCTCTCGAGGAGGAATGCATAGTCACCGATCTCTATCTTCCTGAACGCCGAAACGGGCGTATCGAAATCGGCCAGCACCTCTTTCCATACGGGTATGAGGTTGCCCTTTTTTAATTTTTTTCTGAATTCGCCGAGAGATGGAAAAATCATGGGAACAAAGAATAAAAGCCGCAGTATTAATGTCAAGCAGCGCCTTTAAATGTTCTATCGTTGTTGTATCATCTATAACTTTATTTTTCAGGGCATGCTCAAGAGCGTAATTATTCGTTTTAGGTGTTATCATTTATCGCTTTTGCGAGCCGAAATCAATTAACAGGATCGGAGGTCAATTGTATGGCTTACATTAACCCCCAGATATTCAGGGAATACGATATAAGGGGCATCGTAGATAAAGACCTTAACGAGGATGTCCTAGAAAGGATAGGTAAGGCATACGGCACGTATATAAAGGACTTCGGAGCCAAAGTCGTTTCTATAGGAAGGGACTGCAGGCTGAGCTCCCCGGATTATTCGAAAGCCATGACCAGGGGCATAAACTCGACAGGCGTCGACGTGATAGATATAGGCATGGTCTCGACGCCGATGCTCTACTTCTCGCTTTACAACCTGGCCGTCGGGGGAGGCGTCATGATCACGGCGAGCCATAACCCGGGCGAATATAACGGCATAAAGCTCTGCCGCGAAAAAGACTCCGTATTCGGAGAGCAGATACAGAGGATAAGGGAGATCGCCGAAGCAGGTGAGTTCGCTGCAGGGAAAGGTTCTTCGAGTGAGAGGGATATAGAGGAGATCTACGTCGGCTTCCTTAAAGAGAATATAGATATGAAGCCGGGTCTCAGGGCCGTCGTCGATTACGGGAACGGAATGGTAGGCGCGATCGGCCCACGTGTGTTCAGAGAATTCGGCTGCGACATGAAGGAGCTTTACGTAACTCCGGACGGGACCTTCCCCAATCACCATCCCGACCCGACTGTGGAGGAGAATCTCGCTCAGTTGATCGAAACCGTGAGGAGCGGGAAGTTCGAGCTGGGTATCGGGTTCGACGGGGACGGGGACAGGATAGGGGTAGTCGACGAGAAGGGCAATATCGTATGGGGGGACATGCTCGTGCTCGTCTTCGCCAGGGACGTCATATCCCGGAAGCCCGGGGCAAAGATCATAGGCGACGTAAAGTGCTCGAACCGCCTGTTTGACGGCATAACGGATGCCGGGGGTGAAGCCATAATGTGGAAAACCGGGCATTCCCTGATAAAAGATAAGATGAAAGTTGAAAAGGCTTCCCTCGCGGGGGAGATGAGCGGGCACATCTTTTTCGCCGATAAATTCTTCGGATACGATGACGCGCTTTATGCATCGCTCCGCATTCTCGAGATAATATCCAGGACCGGGAAGAGCCTCTCTCAATTGCTCGAAGGGATTCCGCCCGCCATATCCACGCCTGAGATCAGGGTCGATTGTCCGGAGGCTGTCAAGTTCCGGGTCGTGGACATGGTGAAAGAGCGTCTCGGAAGGTCGTACAGGATTATCGATATTGACGGCGCGAGGATAGAATTTCCAGACGGATGGGGACTGATACGGGCCTCCAACACGCAGCCTGCGCTTGTGTTGAGGTTCGAGGCTCAGACCGAAGACAGGTTGCTTGAGATAAGAGAACTCATAGAGGGAGAGCTGAAGGGGGTAATGGCTGAATTATCCAAGTAATGCGGGATATTATATAACGGTCTCTCTTGATTTACTGCCGTTATTTTCGTGGTTCTTGAGGGAAAAATAAATCCGCTCGAACTCGTTTTTCGCTATTATTCCCTTTTCAAAGAGGGCGCCTACGAGTGTCCAGGTAAAACTCTTGTCGTCTATCTCGATCCCGTTATTCTTTAGGATTACCAGTATGGCATCTACTGCTTCCTGAGCCGAGTACTCCCCATACTCCACCCTGAAGTTCATCATCCGTTCCTCCTATAAGACACTGGAAGCCAACACCTTTAGTTCCTATTCGTTTATATAACTTATTTGAATCCGTGTCAAGTGTTAATGATAAGGCTGTAGTCGGAGAAGGAGGCGGATATTTCTTTAATGCTCAAACTTTACGATGCAAGAATTGGTAAAGGGAGGGTCACGTCGGTTGTGATCGGTTGCCCCGCTGTCAGTTTCTTCCGAGTCTTCCGGCTTCTCTCAGGATAGATTCCAGGGTCTCGACGCTGATCTCGTATTCCTCCGAGATTCGCTTGAGCTCAGTTGCGGGGAGGTCGGGGTCCTCTGTGTGCGTGCCGCCCGCTTTAACCTCGGGCTCCCAGGGGCCTTCCCTTAACGACAGCTGAGCTATGTCCCAGCGCGAGTAATGCCCCAGCGAATCGAAGACCGCTTTTACCGCCTTTATCTGGTTAGCAAAGCATTCGGCGTAGAGTATGGCGTCCTTTTCGAAATTGGGCTCAGCGAGATACCTGCCCGCGGGGTTGACTATCGAGCTTCCGCCGCGCGCCCAATCGTAGTTTATGTGGTCTCCGTCCCTTAGATAATGCCACTTCTCGGGAAAATCATCCGAGTCCAGATACCCGCATCCGCTCAGTACGAAGGCGCCTGCTTCGAAGGCGTGCACCTTTATTAATGACTGCAGATTACAGAGCGCTCCGCCGGGGCTCGTGTCCGCATCGAGCAGGTGTTTCTCACCCCTCTTCCAGTTTCCCGGCCATACCGCGATATGGAACTCCTCCCCCCTGTGTATCATCGCGGCCCTTATCAGGGTCATGTGATTCTCCCAGCATATGAGCCCTCCGATGCGCCCTATGTCGGTATCGAAAACCCTTATGTCGGAAGCGTCTCCCATGCCCCAGTATATCCTCTCGGTGTAGGTAGGCATCGTCTTCCTGTGCCTTCCCATCACCCGGCCGTTCTTGTCTATGAAGAGGAGCGTGTTATATACCGTCTGGCTCCCGGGCCTGTCGTCGAGCTCGTTGCACCCGATAACGACGTACGCCCCCGCGTCCCTGGCCGCTTCCCCCAGTATGCGCGTATCGTCGCTCGGTATGACGAGCGAGTTCTCCTGGAGTGCGATCATATAATCAGTCCATTCGTGGGGAGGGGTTTCGTAGCCGACCGTATAATACGCCGGGTAGGCCGGAATGAAAGCCTCGGAGAATGCGATCAGCTCGGCGTGGTTCCTTCCCGCCTCTCTGATGAGGGCGCACGCCTTTTCTATGGTCCTTCCCTTGTCCATGAACACGGGAGAGGCCTGAACTACCGCCGCCTTTACCTTTTCTCTTCCTCCCAGGATATTCTTGCTCATAGTAGCGGGTTTACGTTAAGGGGTGATTATGCTCCCCCCGGGGTTACTCTGGGAAGACATCTGCTGCTGTGTCCTCACGGCCCTCATTTCCACTAAATCCAGGAGTCTGTTCTTGAACTCCTCGTCGTATGCGCATACTGATGGAATTATGTATCCGAGGAGGGCGATCTGGAGGAAATATTCGGTATTGGCCCTCAGGAACTCGTCCTGGAACCGGTTCCCGTATACCTGGGCGAGGTTCGTATAAATTGTGGTGCCGAGCTCCTCTACGGCCTCGGTAACGCTCTTTACCCCTCCCGTCTGCTGGTTATACGAAACCCCGAGGTTAAACGCCATTAATATCGAGTTCGCGATGTTTCCTAACTCGCCCTGTTGTCCGCCGCCCGGCGGTTGTCCCTGATCAGTCATCTCTTTACCTCCAAATTTTTAAACGGTCTATTCTAACACAAATTGACTTTAAAGCCGAAACACGGCCCCACCTTTTAATTTTACATTAACTTGCGGATTTAGTTGATTTGGAAATCTAAAAGTGTAAGAGTATTTAGAACAGAAAGACGGGAGGACCGGCATGGCGACTGCTGAGGGCGGGCGGCTTGTAGCGAAAACCCTTTACGAGCTCGGCGTCGGGGAGATATTCTCCCTGGGCGGCGGGCATATCAACCCGATATACAAGGCCTGCTCGGAATTCGGCATAAGGATAATCGACACCCATCACGAACAAGGGGCTTCCATGGCCGCCGACGCATACGGCAGAATCAGGAGGAAGCCCGGCGTCTGCCTCGTTACAGCAGGCCCGGGGTTTACGAATACCGTAACGGGCCTGGCGGGCGCTTACCTCGCGAACTCCCCGCTCATGGTCATCTCCGGGCGCTCGGGCGTGGAGGAGAACGACAGGCTCTCCCTTCAGGAGATAGATCAGCAGGGGATGGCTGCGCCGATTACCAAGTGGGCGAGAACTATATTCGATATGAAGCGCATACCCGAATACATCGCATCCGGGTATAAAAAAGCGGTCACCGGGAGACCTGGGCCCGTTTACCTGGGCATGTCCTACGAGGTCCTCTACCCCGAATGCGAAGAGAGCGAGGTTTCGGCTTATAATACCGACGTTCCTTCCTTTAAAGCGGGAGCCTCGGAGGAGTCGCTCGCGAAATTGGCGGAGTTATTGGTACGTTCGAAGAAGCCCGTCGCTGTCGCGGGGAGCGGGGCTTGGTATTCGGGGGCTGATAAAGAATTATTGAGGTTTGTTGAAAGGGCGGGGATGCCCGTATATACGCTCAACTTCGGGCGCGGTATCGTCCCGGACGACCATCCTCTCTGTTTCGGCGCTGCGAGCCCGTCGGCCCCGAACGCGTTTAAGGAAATCACGCGTGAGGCCGACCTCGTACTCCTTTTCGGCGTAAGGCTGAGCATTTACATAGGCTTCGGCAGGACGTTCAATCCCGATGCGAAGATAGTCCAGATCGATATCGACCCGGGGGAGATAGGCAGGAACAGGCCGGCTGATCTGGGTATTGCGGGGGACCTGGCGACGGTACTGTCGGAGCTTTCGGATTATCTGGAAGAGCACTCTATCGGGCTTGATTACTCCCCCTGGCTGAAAAAGGCTCAAGCTCTCCGCCGTGAAAGATGGAAGGAGGCCGA
>DATIET010000029.1:0-2531 GCA_035455615.1 Thermodesulfobacteriota bacterium | reverse complement strand
AAGCGAAGAAAGATCCTTCCCATTTCTCGGAAGAAGCGCTGCTGATAACGGATTCCTCCCAATCGCAGGCGGATCTTCAGACGCGCCTCACGCAATATAAATACAGGGAACTTGCGAGGATCGCGTACAGGGACATATCCGGCGAGGCCTCCTTCCCTGACACGATGGAAGAGCTCTCCGACCTCGCATGCGCCGTCATCGGAGCCGTCGTCGCGTACCACGGGAAAGAGCTCGGGACCGAAGGGGCGGGCGGGTTCGTCGTGCTGGGAATGGGGAAGCTGGGCGGAAGGGAATTGAATCTGAGCTCCGACGTGGACCTCATCTACATCTACAGGGACGACGGCGACCCGGACCCGTTTTTCAAGCTCGGCGAAAGGGCGACCCGGACATTGAGCGCAGTGACGGAGGACGGCTTCCTTTACAGGGTCGACCTCGGGCTCAGGCCCGGCGGGAGCAAGAGCTCCGTCTCGGTACCGATAGAAGGCGCGGTCGAGCATTATTTCTACTGGGGGGATACGTGGGAAAGGGCGGCAATGATAAAGGCGAGGCCCGTCGCCGGCGATATGCGCCTGGGGGACGAGTTCATCCGGGAGATCGAGCCTTTCGTTTACAAGAAGTTCCTCGACTACACGTCGATCGAGGACCTTAAAGACATGAAGATGAAGCTCGACAGGCTCGAGAAGAAGCGGGACGTCAAGTTAGGCCGGGGAGGGATAAGGGAGATCGAGTTCTTCATACAGGCGCTCCAGCTCGTGAACGGCGGGGCGGTGAAGGGCATAAGGGAAAACAATACCCTCCGCGCCCTCGAAAAACTGAAAGCGAATAAAATAATTGATAAGGAAGTCCACGACACGCTTTCGTCGTCTTATCTGTTTCTCAGAAAGGTCGAGCATTACATTCAAATCGCGGACGAGAGGCAGACTCACAAGATACCGGCTGCTCCCGAAGAGATAGAGAAGCTCGCGAAAAGGGCGGGACTCAAGGGCAGGGACGAGTTCGAGGCCCTCTACACCGACAAGACCTCATCTGTTTCGAAAATTTTCAAGGGTCTCTTTTACGAACGTTCTGAAAAGACCGAAGAAGTAGGTAAGGAATTCCTCAGGGTGGCCGATTTTCTGACCGAAGGGAATATCGACGAGAAGGAAGCGGTCGAGAACCTTAAAAAGCTCGGATTCAAAAACCCGTGGAGCGCTATAGACCTTTTCTCGAAGCTCCTCGACCCGAGGCGGGGCGCGCTCACAAGGGAGGGACGCGTCACGACGAGACGAGTTATCCCGGCCTTTCTCGGGAGCATATTGAAATCCCCCGACCCGGACGCGGCGCTAATCAACCTCGAGCGGTTCATCTCGGGCATCGGCTGGAGGACGTCCATCTATGCCGTGCTTCTCGAAAACCCGGACATCATAGAGCTCCTCTCGAAGCTCTTCTCGACGAGCGGGTACTTGTCTACGTTCCTCATCAGGCATCCCGAGTACCTGGACGTTATCACGCTCAGGAGCGTCAGGACCGAGTTTGCGTCGAAAGACGAAATAATAAAAGAGCTCGAGTCCGCTCTCTCAGTCGAAACCGAATACGGGGACAAGCTCGATGCTATAAGGAGGTTCAGGCACGTGGAGACGCTCAAGATCTGCCTCCGGGACTTAAACGGCGAGGTCGACCCGTTTTACGTCGGCTGGTATCTCTCGCTCGTGGCGGAGGCGGTGCTCGAGGTCGGGCTCGGCCTCGCGTGGGAGATGGTCGCGGGGAAGGAGAAGGGAAAGAAAAAGCAAAAGGGCCCGCGCATGACGGTGCTCGGCATGGGGAAGCTCGGGGGGCGCGAGCTAAGTTATAATTCCGACCTCGACTTGATTTTCATATACGACGGCAGGGCCGAGGAGCACGAGTTCTTCTCCAAGCTCGGTCAGAAGGTGATCTCGGTGCTTTCTGTTCCGACCGGAGAGGGCTTCGCGTACAAGATTGACATGGGACTCAGGCCCTCGGGGCGCTCGGGCGCGCTCGTTACCTCGTACGAAGCCTTCCGGAAATACCACGAGGAGAGCGCTCAGGTGTGGGAGAGACAGGCGCTCCTGAGGGCGAAGCCTTCAGCGGGGGATGAGAGGCTCGGGAAGCGCGTTTCCGGATCGATAAATGAATTCGTTTACGGCAAACCCGTGCCTCCCGATTTTCACAAGGAGATAAAACACCTCCGCGCGAGGATGGAGACCGAGCTCGGGAGGGAGAGCAAGCAGAAGCTCAACATCAAGACGGGCAGGGGCGGCATAGTGGACATAGAGTTCCTCGTCCAGATGCTCCAGCTCAGGCACGGAGGGGAGCACAGGGAAGTGAGGGGACAGAATACGCTCGACGCGCTTGGCGGGCTCCGGGACGCCGGGATAATAAAGGATAAAGAATACGCGTCGCTTTCGGACGGGCTATACTTCCTTAAAAAGATGGAGAACTTATTAAGGCTCCTCCACGACAGGTCTATAAACGAGCTTTACGAGAGCGATTTCGAGAAGCTCTCGACCGAGTTCGGCATGGGACCCGATGGA